>RGYP01000172.1 GCA_010031985.1 Gammaproteobacteria bacterium | reverse complement strand
ACGAGTTCGCCAACGACGCGTGGACGGGCGGCGCCGAGAATCACCAAAGTGCCACCGAGGGCGATTGGGCGGTGCGCAAAGCGGTCGCCGATTGCGGCGTCAGCATCACGCTGGTGTAGCCGCGATGACGGGTATCGGCATAGGCGAGATGCCGGTTGGTGGCTCGCAGCGCAGCGGCCAGCTCGTCTGGCGACACTCGGGGTAGATAGCTTTCGAAACCTGGCGAGGTCACCGAGTGGGTGGCAAATTCCACCCCCACGGCCGTTTTTCCGTTCTCCAGGTTGTTCGCCCAAGCGTTGTGACTATCGCCTGCCAACACCACGAGATTGGCATTGGCGTTGGCGGCATCTTCGAGCAGGCGTCGTCGCGCTGCCGGAAAACCGTCCCAACAGTCGAAGTTGAAGGGCAGTCCTGCGCGTGCGGCCGCTAGCGCGATGGTCAATTCCTTGCGTGCGGTCTCGGTGGCATCGTCTCCGATCCAATTCTTGGCCTCTTGCGGGACGATCATCTCACCCATGACCACTTGCTGTGCCAGGACCTGCCACCGCGTCTTTGCAGAAGTCGAGCGTTGCAGACCGGCGCGCAACCATTTTTCTTGCTCGAGTCCGAGTAGCGTGATCATCGGATAGAACTGATGCAGTCGTTGCAGATCGGGGTCGAGTCGATAACAGGCATGGCGCAGACGGTAATCGGCGAGCGACAGAATTTCGTTCGACGGCTGGATGAGTCGACCCGGCATCAATTCTTTGAGAGTGGGATAGGTGCCGATCGCATACTCGTAGAGGTAATCACCCACGTGCACGACGAGGTCGAGATCGGTGCGCTCACAGGCGTGGGCGTACGCGTTGAACCAACCAAAGCCGATATTCGAACACGAGAATAGCCCGAGTCCGAATCTTTGAACGTCACCCTGCGGCAGCGTTCGAGTGCGCCCGACTGCACTCATCGAGCCATCGGACGCGATGAATCGATAGAAGTACCAGCGGCCGGGCTCGAGACCTCCGACCACCGTGCGCGCCGTGTGATCGCGATCGGGCTCGGCGGTGCATTCGCCACGCGCCACGATACGACCGAACATGACATCGCGCGCCACTTCGACGCTCAATCGCGTATCGCGATCGGTGACGAATCGGGTCCAGAGCAGTACCGAATCTGCCGTGGGTTCGCCGCTTGCGACACCATGCGTGAAGCCGCGCGCCTGCAGAACCTGCGCGACCCCCGGCAACGCGACGGCACCAAGTCCGTACATTGCGGCGTGCAGCAACTGACGACGATCGATGCGAATGTTCATGCCTGTTCCCCTCGGGCGCGTTGCCGATGATCTCGGGAGTCGAGGATACCGCAGACATACACGGTAGAATGCGGCGCATCGATGGATAGCCCCGAACAATTCGTTTTGCTGGTCAACGCGGTAGTCCTTGGTTTTGCCTACCTCATCGTCTATCCGCGTTTCGCCGGTCGTGACCAGACACGACTCGCCATCAACGACCTGATCGCCAACGCCTGTGCGCTGTCGGTGGTCGGCTTCGCTTATGCCGGTACCGGTCAGCAGTTCGATCTGCTCTTCGGCGAGCTCGGCTGGTTCGGCTTCACGATCGCGACTTTTCTGCTGATGGAGATACCGCTCTTTCTCTGGTACGCGCGGCGGTACCGGATCTTCGATCGCGATCAGGGCGAGGGCGACTGATACGCTGCGATCGAGGGGGTGTTGATCGGCAGGTCGAGACGGGTACGGTCGATTTCGACGCCGCCTTTCCAGACGCGCACGACTTTGCGCACATTGCGAATGTCCACGCTCGGGTCGGCCTCGAGCAGCACCACGTCGGCAATTTTGCCGAGTTCTATCGACCCGAGATCACGCTCGCGACCGAGGAATGCGGCCGCGTTCAACGTCGCGATTCGCAGCGCCGCAAGCGGTGGAATTCCGCTTTCGACGACGAGCTCGAGTTCGCGCAACGCGGCGGGTGCAAGCGTGCGGTCGGTGGCGAGCACCAGTATGCCGCCAGCATCGTGGATCCGCTTCACGTTGCGCAGCGCATAAGGATAAATCGCCGCGAACCAATCCGGCCAGCCGAGCTTGAGATAGCGCTGTCTTGCCTGCTCGCGCACCGCAGGTTCGCGCGGATCGACCACTGCCCGATATTCAGGCGTACGAAGAAAATCGACGCCGTCCTTGAGCGCGCGGATTTCGTCGAACACGGCGAGCGAAGTCTGGATGGGGATTTTTTTGGCTGCGACCAGCTCGGCGAAGTCCTGCGTGATCACGCCCGTTGCCGGTGCGTGCGCAAGTGTGTCGATACCCGCGTCGATCGCATCGCGCGCCATGCGTTCGTTCGAAATGTGCGCCGTGGTACGTACACCGCGCGCATGCAGGTAGTCGATCATCTGTCGCATGAGCTCGCGCGGCAGTTGCCTGACGAGAGGGTTTGGGCCGACTCCCATCGCCTCGTAGGTTATTTTTTGAATGTCGGGTTTGCGCGCGACTTGCAGTTCGAGATCGTCGATGGTGCCCGGCCAGTCGCGAACCCCGATACCGGCGTAGCCCACGCTCCAGCTGCCGGGATAACTCAGCAACTGTCCCGTTGCAAATATGCGTGGCGCGACGATCTCGTTGCGGCGTTCACGCTCGCGCAGCGAGAGAATGAAGTCCGGATTGTTGCCGGCGTCATAGACGCTGGTGAACCCGTAGTACAGATAGCCTTGCAGCGTGCGCAGACCGGTGTCGGGATCGACCGGCTTGTCGGACTGCGCACTCGAGTCGCGCCACGCACCGCCGCCCAGCAGATGGATGTGCATGTCCATCATGCCGGGAATGAGAAACTTGCCGCGCGCATCGACGACGGTCGCGCCACGCGGCTTACGCAGGGTTCGCGCCGTCGCTCCCGTTGCAATGCGCGCGATTACGCCGTTGTCGAGCACGACCGTCGCGTCGGCGACCGGCGCGCTGCCCGTGCCGTCGATCAGGGTCACGTTTTCGATGACTACGGCAGGTTGTGCGACCGACTCGACCGTGGCAAAAATCAAAGAAAAAACCGCAAGCCAAAGAATAGATCTTGCAAATCGCCGGAGAAAAATGTTTTTGGCTTCGGTGTGCATTCGGATCAGGCGATGACGGCCCGATGTGCCGCCGTGGTGTCGGGCCGCAGCCCGCGCCACAGCAGGAACGACTCTGCAGCCTGCTCCACCAGCATGCCGATTCCTTGCGCTACGCGACCGGCGCCGTGCTCGGTTGCCCAGCGCGTGAACGGCGTCTCGGGTTTGCCGTAACCCAGGTCGTAGGCAAACGTTCCCGGTCCGACGATCTTTGCGGTGACTGCCGGCACCTTGCCCTCGAGGCCCAGTGAGGTAGCGTGAATGACGACATCGAAGGGCAGGTCTTTTCTCGTCGCGAGTGCCTCGTAGACGCAGCCTGAGTGACCTGCGAGTTCGCGGGCACGCTCGGCCGTTCGGTTGGCGACGATCAATTCGGCAGGTCTTCGATCGCGTAGCGGACCGAGGATGCCGCGGGTCGCGCCGCCCGCGCCGAGAATCAGCACCCTCTTGTCGGTGATATCGCAGCCCAGTCGATGAAGATCCGCCATCAGACCCGCGCCGTCGGTGTTGTCGCCGAGAATTCGCCCGTCGTCGAGTCGGGCCAGCGTATTGACCGCTCCGGCGAGCCGCGCCCGCGGGGTCAGTTCATCGGCCAATCGCGCGGCGGTTTCCTTGTGCGGAACGGTTACGTTGAGTCCGCGTCCGCCAGCCGCGAAAAAAGCACCGACCTCACGCGTGAAATCATCGGGCGCCAGGTCGTAACGGTCGTAGACCAAATTTTGACCGGTCGCTGCCGCGAACATCGCATGGATCATCGGCGAGCGACTGTGCGCGACCGGATGCCCGACCACGCCGTAGCGATCGATGGATCGAGCCACTGAGTTTTGCATGGCCCGGATGTTAGCGCAGCGCGCAGCCGCCGCTCGCGCTGTCATCCAGCAGCGCGTGCAGCGCAGGCAGCCAGTCTGCAGCCTGTTCGGCGAACTGGTAGGGGGGATTGATCACCAGCATGCCCGAGCCGTTGAGGCCGACACGGTTATCGAGCGGGTGTACCCAAAGCTCGAGTGCGGCAGCCGGTGTTGGCGTTCCGCCCGCCTGCGGTGGCAGGCCCGCGATCAACTTTTGACGCCAAGCATCGGTCTCTTTGCTCTGCTTGATGGGATACCAGATCGCGACTACCGCGTTGGCGAGGCGACGCAGGCATTCTTTTGCCGCGCGTTCGACCGCCCGAAAGTCGCCGCCACTGTCTTCGTAAGGCGGGTCGATCAACACCAGGGCGCGTCGTTCGATGGGCGGTAGCCAGGCGGCGAGACGCTCGAAACCATCCGCACACTCGATCGTCAGCATGCTGACGATTTCGGCTGCGCCGCTTTCGGCCTGTCGCGCCGCCTCCCGCAGCGCCGCGTGCTCTTCGGGCTGCGCTTCGATCAGCACCACTCGATCTTGCGAGCGCAGGGCACCGAGAGCCAGCAATGGCGAGCCGGGATAGGTATCGCGTGCATCACGACCGCGCCTCGCCTCGAGCGATTTTCGGCTGGCGCGTACGAGATCGAGATAGTCGAGAATGGTCGGCGCTTCGATGGCATCGCGTTTTGCGAGCAAACGTTCGATCCCGTTGGCAGCCTCGCGGGCTTTGCGAGCCTCGGCGCCGGCGAGATCGTAGAGACCGCGCCCAGCGTGCGTATCGAGCAGCAGCAGGCCTTTGTCCTTCCGGGTCAGCAAGCGCAGCAACGCGAGCAGCGTGACGTGCTTGTGCACGTCGGCAAA
>RGYP01000171.1 GCA_010031985.1 Gammaproteobacteria bacterium | reverse complement strand
CGCTGGTCAGCGACTACCGCAAGCAGGCCACTCAGGCCGCGGCCTGAGGAGCGCCGCACCCAGGCGCGCGTGGCGCAGTCCCGCGTGGAATGGGTGGAGTTGGGACGACTCGGTCGTCCGAAAGGGCTGAAGGGTTGGTTGCATCTCGAGTCCTGGACCGAGCCACCCGAAGGCCTGTTTGATTACCCCACCTGGCACCTCCGCAATGCCGCAGGGCAACGCCGGAGCTGCGAGGTGGCCGAAGCGCGACCGACCCCTTCGGGGTTCGAGGCGCGCATCGAGGGCGTCACCTCCCGCGAGGGAGCAGAGGCCCTGGTCGGGTTGGTCATCGAAGTGCCTCGTTCCGAGTTGCCGGCAACGGCGCCGGGCGAGCACTACCAGATCGACCTGATCGGTTTTCGAGTAGTGAACCGCGAAGGCGTCGAGTTCGGCGTCATCGATCGGTTCGAGGACATGCCGGCGCATGCCGTCATGGTGGTGCGCGGAGAGCGGGAGCGCTGGCTGCCGGTGACTTCGCAGCATCTGCTGGCCATCGACTCCGAGACGCGCAGCGTCAAGGTCGATTGGCCGGAGGATTTTTGATGACCGGTCGTGAGGCGCCGCTGCGCATCGCTCTGGTCACCTTGTTCCCGGGAATGGTCCGCGGAGCATTGGAGTTTGGTGTGCTGGGCCGCGCTCTCGAGCGGGGCCTCGCGAGCGTCGAGTGCGTCGATCCGCGTGAGTTCACGGCAGATCCGCACAAGACGGTGGATGACCGGCCCTACGGCGGTGGTCCGGGCATGGTGGGAACGCCAATGCCTTGGGCTGCAGCCATCGACGCCGCCACGGGGCGAGTGCCGAGTGGCGTGCCGCGAATCCACCTCTCGGCGCAGGGTCAAAGATTTGATCAGGGCGTGGCGCGTGAACTCGCGGCCTTGCCCGGGTTCGTGCTGGTGGCGAGTCGCTACGAGGGGCTCGACCAGCGAGTGATCGATGCACGCATCGACCGCGAACTGTCGCTCGGGGACTACGTCCTCTCGGGCGGCGAATTTGCGGCGCTGGCAGTGATCGACGCTGCGGTGAGGCTGCTGCCCGGCGCGCTCGGCGATGAGCGATCGCACGTGGAAGAGTCGTTCACCGCAAACCGGCTCGACTGGCCGCACTACACGCGACCGGTCGAGTGGGAAGGCCGAACGGTGCCGGAGGTGCTGCAGGGTGGAAACCACGCAGCGATTCGGCGGTGGCGGTTGCAGGAGTCGGTGGTGCGCACCTGGTTGCGCAGACCCGAGCTGCTGCAGCCGGGTGGATCGGGTCGTGCTCTGTCCGACGAGGAGCGCGAACTTTTGAACGAATATCTCGCCGGGCGAGAGGTGAATGGACATGGCTAACGTCATTGCTGATTTCGAACAGCGTCGCACGACGCAGAAACTGCCGGAATTCCGGCCGGGCGACACCGTGGTGGTCGACGTGAAGGTGGTCGAGGGCGACCGCGAGCGCGTGCAGGCCTACGAAGGCGTGGTCATCGCCAAGAGCAACCGCGGTTACAACTCGTCCTTCACGGTGCGCAAGATGTCGCACGGCGAGGGTGTCGAGCGAACCTTCCAGTCGCAGAGCCCGACGATCGCTGCGGTCTCGGTGAAGCGCCGGGGCAACGTGCGTCGCGCCAAGCTCTATTACCTGCGCGACCTGTCGGGCAAGGCCGCCCGCATCGAAGAAAAGGTCTAAGAACCCGCTGCATCGGCCGCCATGCGAGACTCATGGGCTCGCATGGCGAGCCGGGTGGGCGCTTGCTAGACTCGGCAGCGCAGTTGCCATCGAGGGCAACTTCCCACCCACAAGGTTCCATCCATGATTCGCAAGTTTTTCCGCGGTTTGTTCAAGGGCCTGGACGGGCTGCGCAAAGTGCTGCACCTGCTCGTCTTGCTGCTGATCTTTGGCTTCGTGATCGGCGGCTTGAGCGGCTCCATTCCCAAGCTCCCCGACGATGCGGCGCTCGTCATCCGCCCCGAAGGCGAGATCGTCGAGCAGCCGAGTGGCGACCCTTTCGAACTCGCTCTTGCCGAAGCGCGCGGCAGTGGCAGCGGCGAGACTACGCTGCGCGATCTCGTCGATGCGATCACCGCGGCGCGTGACGACGAGCGCATCAAAACCCTCGTCATCGACTTCGACGGCATGAGCGGCGCAGGGCAGCCCACGCTCGATGAATTCGCGCGCGCCGTCACCCGTTTCCGCACGTCGGGCAAAAAGGTGCTGGCGACCGGTCTCGGCTTCTCGCGCGACACCTACTACGTCGCAGCGCACGCCGACGAAATCTATCTCGACCCGCAGGGCCTCGTGGTGATCGAGGGCTACGAGCGCTTCCGCAACTATTACAAATCAGCGCTCGACAAGCTCGGGGTCGACGTCAACGTATTCCGCGTCGGCACCTACAAGAGCGCCGTCGAGCCTTACATCCGTGACGACATGTCGCCGGCCGACCGCGAAGCCAGTCAGGCCTTCGTCAATTCTTTGTGGGACAGCTACGTGGCGGCGGTTGCCAAGGCCCGCGGGCTCAAGCCCGAAGAATTGCGCGCCTACGCCGAGACGGTTGCCGAGCGGGTACGCGACGCCAAGGGCAACACCGCCAAGGTTGCGCTCGAGGCGAAGCTCGTCACGGCGCTCAAGACGCCGCTGCAGATCGAGGAGCGGGTCATCGCGCTGTCCTCGAAAGACGAAGAGAAAGAGACTTATCGATCCGTCGGTCTCAAAGATTATCTGCGAGTGGTCCGTGCCGAAGACAAGATCGCCAAGCACCCGGACACCCGGGTGGCCGTGGTGGTGGGTTCGGGTGAGATCGTCGATGGCGGCAGCGGGGGTGGCATCATCTCGGGCGATGCGACGGCCGAGCTCATCCGCAAGGCGCGTCTCGACGACGACATCAAGGCACTGGTGCTGCGCATCGACAGCCCGGGCGGCAGCGTGACGGCATCCGAGCAGATCTACCGCGAACTGCTGGCCTTCAAGAGCACCAAGCGCCCGGTCGTGGTCTCGATGGGTGATCTTGCGGCCTCGGGTGGCTATTACATATCGGCGCCGGCCGATGAAATCTGGGCGAGCCCCGCGACCATCACCGGCTCGATCGGAATCTTTGGCTTGTTCCCGACGGCGCCGCGCACCTTCGAAAAACTGGGTATCGGCGTCGATGGCGTCGGCACCACGCCGCTCTCGGGCGAACTGCGAATCGACCGTCCGGTGGGTCCGGCAGCGGCGATGTTGCTGCAGTCGACGATCGAGCACGGCTACGAGGAGTTCCTCGGCAAGGTTGTGGCGGGTCGCAAGAAGACGCGCGATGAGGTCGATGCCATCGCTCAAGGTCGCGTGTGGTCGGGTCGGGATGCGCTGCGTCTCGGTCTCGTCGACAAGCTCGGCTCCTTCGATGAGGCGGTCGCCTCGGCTGCAAAGCGCGCAGGTCTCAAAGACGGCAAATACGAACGAGATTACCTCGAGCCCGACAAGAGCTTCGCGCAGCAGCTGCTGAGCAATCTGCAGATCAAGGCAGCGGTGCTGATGCTGCGGGCCTTCGACGCCGAAAGCCTGGGCGGGTTTGCGCTCGGTGGCGTCGCTGGTATCGATGCGCCGACGCGCGCTGCACTCGCGGCGGCGCGACGCGACTTCGGTCCGATCGAGCGCAGCGTGCTGCGATTCAATCGGCACGCGCTCGGCAATCAGCTCTACGCGCACTGCTTCTGCACGCCTTACTGACGGCAGACGGCGCGCGCGGCTGACGCAGAGCAGGCATCGTGCATCTCTCCGATCAAAGATCGACTCGGCTGTTCGTGGTGCTGGCCGGGTTTTTTTTGACTAACGCGATCCTCGCCGAGTTCGTGGGCGTGAAGATTTTCTCGCTCGAGGCGACGCTGGGTATCGCGCCCATCGAGTGGTCTTTGCTCGGGGTCTCGGGGACGCTCAATTTCACGGCGGGCGTACTGGTCTGGCCGATCGTGTTCGTGATGACCGACGTCATCAACGAGTATTACGGCGTCAAAGGAGTGCGACTCATCTCGTGGGTCGCGGTCGGTTTCATCGCCTATGCCTTCATGGTCGCTTACGTCTCGATCGGTCTTGCGCCGGCGGGGTTTTGGGTCGAAGCCAACCGCGATCTCGGCGTGCCCGACATCCAGCACGCCTACGCGCAGGTGTTCGGGCAGGGCTTGTGGACGATCATCGGCTCCATCGTGGCCTTTCTCATCGGGCAGTTGGTGGACATCACCGTGTTCCGCCGTATTCGCTCAGTCACTGGCGAGAAGCTCATCTGGTTGCGGGCCACCGGCTCGACGGCAGTTTCGCAGCTCATAGACAGCTTCGTCGTGCTCTACATCGCCTTCGTTCTCGGCCCGCAGAAATGGCCGATCCCGCAGTTTCTGGCGGTCGGCATGGTCAACTACAGCTACAAAATGCTGGCTGCGATCGCGATGATCCCGCTGCTCTATCTCGCGCGGCGCATGATCAAGTCGTACCTCGGCGACGCCGAGACCGAGCGCCTGAAGTCACTCGCGCACTGACTGGGCTCAGGTACGCGCGAGACCCGCACATTCGAGTCAGTGCAGCAAGCTGGCGAGTCGGCGCCGGGCCGCCGGTAGCTGCGGATCGTCGGTCTCAAATAATTCCAGCGCCTTGCGCAGGTCATCTTTGCCTGCCGAGTTGGCGTAGCGCCGGTTGCGCTCGGCGGCCGCGAACAGGGTTTCGAGTCCGCGAGCATTGTCGGCACGCAGAAAATACTTTGCTGCCGTCACGCGCGCGGTCTGAATGGCGTCGGTCTCGTCGGGCGAGTTCGCAACGTTCGAGAAATGCACGAGCGCGTAGGCCGCCCGCACGGGCGCATCGCTCTGCGCCGCCGGACG
>RGYP01000018.1 GCA_010031985.1 Gammaproteobacteria bacterium | reverse complement strand
CCTCGACGTCGGCATCGGTGGCCTCGGCGAGTGGCGCCTTGAATCGCCAATTGCCGAAAGCCGGCAGCACGATCGCGCCGTGCAGACATTGCGTAGGCTCCACCCCCGCCAGCGAGGACGCCAAAGTTTCCGGGCGATGGCGGTCGAAGAGCACGGGTTCGATGCGACGATCCGCATCGGTTTTTCGCAAGGCTGCACGCGCCGCCTGCACGGCCTCTTCGCTGCCGAGACCCAACAGTACCCGCGCTCCGCAGCCCGCTTGAATGCGCGCGATCGCCAGGGCGTCCATGACCTGATCGCCGGCCGCCACCAGCACCGTGGAGCCGGTGCCATCGACGGTGCGCAATTCGGGTCGCGATACCCAAGTCGAGCGCGACTCGTGCACCACCTGCATGCCGTTCGTGACTTCGAAGCCCTGCGCACTGAAAGCCATCGATTCGTCGCTGCCCAAAAAAACGATGGTGTTGGCGACGTCTTCGACCGTCGGCAGACTTTTGGCGGTACCGCTGTCGGCATCGGCACGCGCAAGCGCCATCGTCGCCGTGAAATCATTGGCCGTAGTGCCTTCCGGCGCCTTGCGCAACTTGTCCATCGCCTTGAAGACCGTGCGGATGCGATCGCTCTCGATCGGTCCCGGAAAAACCGTGTTGACGCGAATCCCGCGCTGCCCGAGCTGCAAGGCCAACTGCCGCGAGAACGCATTGAGTGCGGACTTCGGCACGACGTACGCCGCACGACCGTAGTAACCCGTGCGTGAAAAAATCGTCGATACGTTGATGATGCTTGAGCCCGCCGCAAGGTGCGGCGCGGCAGCGCGTACCATGTTCCAGCTGAGCCCGAGCAAGTTGCCGGCCGCATCGGCCACGGTTTCGGTGTCGGTCGAGCCTGTCGCACGCAGCGTTTCGAGCTCCTCGCGTGACAACGGCAGATTGTCGATCGGTGCCTTGGGTCCCGCCGATCCGGCGTTGTTGACGAGAATGTCGAGCCTGCCGAACTGACGCATGACCGTTTCGACTCCGAAGCGGGCCTGACCGGCATCGGAGGCATCGAAAGCCAGGACGACCGCGTGCTCGGCGGGCGCAGCGCTCAGTGCCAGTAATTTTTCGCGAGCCGCTTCGAGTTTGGACTGATTGCGGCCCACCATCACCACCGTCGCCCCTTCTTCGAGATAGCGACGGACGATCACTTCACCGATGTTGCCAGCTGCACCGGAGACGAGAGCCACCTTGCCGACGAGTCGTCCGGGCCGCATGGCCAGCGCCGATTTCTTCGATGTCGATTTCTTTGATACGACCGCGACCTTGGTGACTTTTTTGGCTTTTGCCATAGTGGGTTTGGTCACCTTGGCGGACTTGGCTACTTGGCCGGATTTTTTTCTCTTGCCGATCATCGGGGCGCTCCCCACTCCTGAAACAGTTCGTCGCGTGAACGCAGGCCGCTGCGCGGCAAGGCGTGATTGACCACGTAGTTCGCCCCGGCGTGGGTGTTGTCCCACATCGCCTGGTGGGCTGCCGGCAGTTCATGCCACGGCACCACAGTCGGCGCACTCACTTCGAGCTGCCCCGCAGCGATCATGTCGTTCATGCGCGCGACTTCGAAGGCGTTGCAAAGATGCGTGCCGGCGATGGTCGCGGTCGGCATGAGGATGCGTCGTTGGCGCATCCACACTTGCGGCGCGTAGAAGGTGTAGCGCTTGCCTTCCATGGGCTCGCAGTACACGACGCGACCCGTGAACGGCTTGACGAGCGACGTCGACGCCGCGAGAGCATCGTGTCCTGCGCGCTCGATGATGAGATCGGGGTAACCGCGAGGGTTGTCCGCCGAACGCAGCGATCGACCAATCGCGCTGCCGAAGGGTTTCATGGTGCGCTCTTGGAACTGGCGTACTGCCTCTTTGAAGCGGACGGTCTCGCGTTTGGCATCGGGCAACGGTGGCAAAGCCGTCGGCCAATCGAACTCTGCACCCTCTTTGCGGCGGATTTCTTCGATCGAGACCACGCCGCGTACCGAATCGCCATAACCCAGCGACTGCACGAATTCGCGCTGTGCATCGGTGGCCGTCGCCACCACCAAACGTCCGCCCGCCTTGCGCACGGCCTCGATGGCCTCGAGCCCGACCGGATCGAGCAACGCATTACCCGCGGTGCCGCTGCCCACGCGTTCGCTACCGACACCGTAATAGAGCAGCACCGCTTCGCCTGCACGCAATCGTGCCCGACGCAACATGTCTTCGGGGCTCGCCGAGCCCGGCTTGCCGACGAACGAAAACCAGTAGCCGCTGGTTGCGCCATAGAACGTCAGCGTCCCGTGCTCCGCCAGCATCTGGAATGAGCGCGGAAAAGATTCCTGCCCCGCATGCGACACCACGTAATCGGCGAGTCGACCACCCGCTTGTCGGCGCATTTCTTCGAGGATGGGTTGTCCCGCGAGTTCCCAGCGGGCGATGGCCTCTGCGCTTTCGGGCACCACGGTGTAGGCCTCGGCCCAGCGCGCATCACGACGATTGATTGCTCCTGCGGCACCCTGCGAGCGGATGAACGCCGCACGCTCGGTACTCGAAACGAGACCGACGCTCGCGAGGCCGTTGCGCGCCGCACTCTTCAGTGCCTCGAAGCCGGTACCGGTCGCCGCACCTTCCACGAACAGCGTCTTTCCCGACTCGA
Organism: Gammaproteobacteria bacterium; assembly: GCA_010031985.1. GTDB lineage: Bacteria > Pseudomonadota > Gammaproteobacteria > Steroidobacterales > Steroidobacteraceae > UBA964. Next base: position 11,810 of record RGYP01000018.1, on the reverse strand, counting down.
TTTGCAGCGTGGTGAACAAAGCTCGCACCACGGTACCCAGATTGAGCACGTAGGACCCCGCCGCCTCGAGCGTGAGATCAGGCGGTAGCGAATGCAGCTGCGGTCCCTGCACGAGCAAAAATTGTTGGTGACTGCCGGTATCGGTTTCGTAACCCTGAATCGAGAATCCGGCATACATCGGATCGCGCGCGGCCAGCGGTGACAGCAGATCGCTCTGTCCCGAATAGACTGTCACCAGATCGCCCACCTTGAGTCGGCCCTCGCGCTTGATCTCGCTGCCGACGGCAGCGATTAGCGCCACGCCCCCCGAACCCGTGACTTGGTAGTCGAGATCATGGTTGTCGAACGGCGAGACCGGAATGCCGGTGATGGCCCAGATGTCGTTGAAGTTCACTTCAGAGGCGAGCACGTACACCAGTGCTTCGTTGGGACCCGGCTCCGGCACCGGAACCACGATTTCGCGTTCGGCAACTCTCGGCAGACCATGCGCCGGCGCACCGGTGCGTAAATCTTTGACTACCGCGTGTCCGTATTGCCACTTGGGCAGGGGCGTGAGCCCCGGAAAGAAAGGGGCACCGACCGGCAGCAACTCACCGCGCTTGACGAGCGCCGGGAGCTCGGTCGCTCCCGGCGTCGTGTCGCGTCGCGTCGGCAAAGGCGCACTTTGCTTGTCAAAGAAAGCGCGAATGCCTGCCTTGCCCCCCTCGGGATCCACAATAGCTTCGGCGAACAACTGTGCCTCGCGAGCAAGCCCTGCGGCCAGACCCGAAGTCCAGCCCGTGCGCACCGCATCGAGTATGCGTTCGGCCGTTTTGGCGCGCCCCACGGCGCTCGCCTGCGCAAGCAAGCGCTGCACTTCGGCATCGCCGAGCGCCGTAGCGAAGTCATCCTTGCCTGCACCCTGCCAGAGGGTGTGTGCGGCTCGCCGTGCCGCAAACGCTCGAGCGACGAGGTTGCGGCCCGCGGGCGCCGCGACGTATTCGGCCGCGAGTCGCGTGGCGAGCGTCAGCACATCTTCGTCGGCGGCGGCGAGTGCGTGCAGCAGTCCATCGGCATGAGCCTCGGCAGCCTCGAGCGTGCGTCCGCCCATGACGATTTCGAGCGTGCGCACGAGCGGCGCAGCGTGTCCGGCCTGTTCGAGCAGTCGTGGCAGGCGCTGCGTACCGCCATAGCCCGGCAAAAGATTGAGACGAACTTCAGGCTGACCGAAAGTGGCGAGTGGTTCGGCCACGCGCACGTGGCAAGCCATCGCGAACTCCATGCCACCACCCAACGCGACGCCGTTGATCGCCGCAATCGCGGGTTTGTCCATCGCCTCGATCTTGCGAAATGCCAGATGCGCGTTGTTCGGCAATGGCAATGCCTCTTCGAGGCTGTGCACGTCTTCGTACAACTGTCGAATGTCGGCACCGGCGACGAAGGCCGACGTACCTTGCCCCGTGAACACCACCGCTTTGACATCGTCACGTCGCGCGACGTGATCGATGACGATATTGAGCTCGTCGAGTGCGCGCTCGTTGAGGGCGTTGACCGGCGGGTTGTTGATGGTGACGACCGCAATCCGTTGTGCGGGCTTGCGCGCGCGGCGCTTCGCACCGTGCACCACGCCCAACGCGTGATAGTGGATGCGGAAGTAGCGAAAATCTTCGAACAGTTGCTGTTCGTCGGCAACGCGCTGACGCTCTTGCCAGGCGCGAATTGCGCGGCGCAACTCGTCGATGGATTCCGGATTGCGCAGCGTCGAGGTATCACCGACGTCCTGTCCTTCGACCAGCGCACGCACCATGCGTCGCATGTACTTGCCGCTGCGCGTCTCCGGAAACTGCGTGACTTCGACGAAGTCTTCCGGAATCGCGACCTGACCTTTTTCCTGGCGCACGGTCTCGATGAGACGGCGGCGATCCTCGGCGGTGATTTTGCGTCCTGGTGCCGGTTTGACGAACGCCAGCGGTGTCAGACCCTTCTGCGCGTGTGGTGCACCGACCACGATCACGTTGCCGACTGGCGAGTCGGGATTCACCTGCTTGTCGCGCAGGATCGCTCCCTCGATTTCCTCGGTGCCGAGACGATGGCCCGAAACGTTGATGACGTCGTCGGAACGACCATGCAAAGAAAAACCGCCGTCCGCATATTTGACCGCAAAATCGCCCTGCGTGTAAGCGAGTCGATCGCGCCAGCGTACCCAATAGGTCTTGCGATAACGGTCGAAGTCGCCGCGCCAACCGCGAGCGATGCGTCGACCTTCGACTTTGAACTCGCTCTCGCCGCCCCAGATCGTGCGACAAAGATAAGGAAACGGTGCGGCGATCACGATCTCGCCCTTCTCTCCGGGCTCGGCTTCGCGCGCGAGGACGGCGCCGTTGACATCGGGCTCGCTGTCGGCCAACCAGACGTCGCCCATCACCCACGGCAACGGATAGGTATGTGCATCGGCGCGCAACGGAAAATCGCCGTTGCCGTACATGTGCGTCCAGACGATGCCGCCGTGCTCGGTCGCCCAATAGGAGTTCGTGTACCAGGGTGTCACGAGTTCCATGCCGAACTGCTGCACCACCGGTGAGGTCGGTTCGGCGCAGAAGGTGGCGACGCGCAGACTCGCACGCGAGTAGGTGCGAACATCCTCGACGTTCTGCGGATCGGTCATCACCGTTTTCAGGAAGGTGACGCCCGCCTTGAATATGTTGACCTTGAGCCGCTCGATGATGCTGGCGAATCGTCCGGCACTGGGGAAAACCGGCGCACCTTCGGCGATCACGGTGGTCACTCGCGTCGTCAAGGCACCCGAGATCATGTAGCTCTGGCCGGTGATCCAGCCCGGATCGGCAACCACGTACATGACATCGCCGGGTCGTGCATCGAAGGCCACACGCAAGGTGTGCGCAACGCCACTCACGTAGCCGCCGTGGACGTGCACGACGCCCTTGGGCTTGCCGGTCGAGCCCGAGGTGTAGATGAAAAACATCGGGAATTCCGCATCGAGCGGTTCGGGCGGCACCGCAGCCCAGATCGCGGCCACGAACGCGCGATCCTCGAGGGCGAGCAACTGCGCCTCGTCGGCGACGGCGTGGCCCGCGGCGCGCGCGGCAGCGAGCAGCGTCTGCATGGCGGCGCCCGTCAACTCGTGCGCCCAGCGATCACGCTCGGGCCGCCACAGCAAATCGGCCTGCGCAGCGTGCCGCACCACGATCACGGTGTCGACGCGTGCGGGCGTCGTCACGAGTGCGCTGGCGATCGCCGTGCGAATGCGGCTGGCCTCGACGGGTGAGATGCCTGACAGCCCCTCGAGTGCCCGCCCCACGCCGCGCATGATGTCGGAACGCTCGAGGGTGATTTCATTGGCCACGACCTGGCGTGCGCCGGCGAGAATCGCCTCGCTCTGCACGGCATCGAGTCGCAGCGACGCCAGCGCTGCGGCCACGGCAGCGACTGCTGTTTCGGCGGGTACGTAGCCATCGAGCGCCGGATCGGTATAGGCCTCCTTGAAGGCCACGATCTGCGCATTGCGATAGCCACCGTCGGCGGTGATCACGATTCTCGCGCCGGCGTTGTGGATGCGGTCGGAGAGCGTCTTGTCGCTGAACCCACCGAACACCGGCGTGTAGACGATGCCGAGGCGCTTGCAGGCTTCGGTCCAGAACACCTGCTCGGGGATGTTCGGCATGTTGATGGCGATGCGATCGCCCGCCTTGAGCCCGACGTCGCGCAGCGCAAGCGCGCAGCGCGCAACTTCGAGCAGCAACTTTTTGCGGCTGACGCTGTACGAGACCACCGGCGCACCGCGCCCGCCGTCCTGCGACTGATCCCAGCGGTCGCCCTCGAACCAAAGCGCCGCCTCGTCGCCATGGCCCGCAAGCACGTGGCGATCGATTTCATTGAAGCAAGCGTTGGTCAGGGCATCGCTGAACCAGCGATAGAAAGGCGCATCGCTCTCGTCAAGGGCCTTGCGCCACGGCAGATAGTCCGCGCCCAGCGCAGGCTCGACCGCCGCCAGAGTTGCGGCATCGTAGCCGCGCCACTTGCCATCCTCGTCGCGCCGGATCCAGGCGCCGCGGCTTCCGGCCTTCGGCTCGAACCAATGAATTTCGCGGCTGGCGATTTCGCCGTGGTAGCGACCGGGATCGGCGCGACAGGCGTCGCGCGCGGCCTGCCAGGCCGCACGGCTGGTAATGCGGTTGATGAGGGCCGACGGTGGCGAAATCGCCACGGGCGCCGGGGCCGTGTCCATGGACCCGTTAACACTCGACATCGATGTCGTACTCCGCCCCCAGAGGTCAATCTAACACGGCAGTATGTGAAAAGACGCGTGTGAAACTTCACTTCCTTGCCGCCCGACGCTCAGCAGCACACCATTGCAACCGAGGCAGCCCATGATCATCGAGCGACTTTGGCCCGCAAACGCGTGGCGCAATTACCACTATCTGATCGCCTGCAGCGAGTCGGGCGAGGCGCTGGCAGTCGACCCCCTCGATTGGGAGCTCTGCGCAGCGACCGCCCGCGAACGTGGCTGGACGATCACCCAGATCCTCAACACCCACGAACATGGTGACCACATCGGCGGCAACGAAGCGCTGCGCGCCGCGACCGGGGCAAGGGTGCTCGCCCATGCGGGCGCAGGCGGGCGCATCCCGGGTCTGGATCGTGGGCTCGCCCACGGGGAAACCGTTCGGGTCGGCAAGACGGTCGAGCTCGAGTGCCTCGATACACCCGGGCATACCCGCGCACATCTCTGTTTGCTCGCGCGCGGTCGGTCGGCAACGGCGGCACCCGACCTTTTATGTGGCGACACCTTATTCAACGCCGGAGCCGGCAATTGTCACAACGGCGGCGACCCCCGTTTGCTGTACCACACCTTCGTCGACTGCCTTGCGCGCCTGCCCGACGCCACGCGGATCCACCCCGGACACGATTATCTCTCCCGCAATCTCGCCTTCACGCTCGACCGCGAGCCCGGCAACGGCGATGCGGCCGCCCTGCTCGCCGCCGTCCAGGGTCGCGACGGCGCACAAGCGCCGACCACCACGCTCGGCGATGAGCGCCGCATCAACACGTTTTTCAGATTGCAACATCCGGCAGTCATCGCCGGACTGCGCGGCACGTTCGCGGATCTTGCCGAGCGACCCGACGCAGAGACGATTTTTTTGAAGCTACGCGAGTTGCGCAATCGCTGGTAAGTCGTCGATCCTTTGTCAGGGACGCTCGACGAGCTGAACCACCAAACCAGCGGGCGAGGTCAAGGTTGCCATCCGCGCACGTCCGAACAACGTATCGGTGATGCCATGATCGCGCGGCGCGCTGCGCATCGCCGCGGCTCCGCGCTCCTGCAGCAAAGCTGCCGCTCGCGCGAGTGCGGTATCGATGCTCGGCACGAAGAACGTCACCGACAACAAACCCCGCGCCGGCGGTAGCGCCCGCGGATACAAATCTTTGCTCTGCACGCCCTCGTACTGCACGATCTCGAGTCGTCCGTAGTCGTAGGCGGCATCACCGAAAATGCGGACGTCGAGACCACCGCCGGGCGGCAGTCCGATCGTACGCTCGACCTCCGGACCCGAGAAGCGGTGGTACGAGGTCTCGTCGAGTCCCAGAACTTTTTCGAAGAACGCCTTCTCGCCGAGATTGTCGGGCGTCGTGGCGATGACTTGCGGCGCGACGCCGTAACCCAAACTGCTGACATGCTCGGGCTTGCCCTCTTGTTCGAGAAACACGAGATTCACCGACTCCGGCCCGTTCATGTGCACTTCGTGTACGACGATGCCGTCGGTTTCGAAGCGGCCGATCTTCGAGCGGAACTGGTAACCGGCCGCTTCGAGTTCGGCGTACCGCGCGCGAATGTCGTGCACGGCGACGTCGACACTCTTCGGAACGAGATCGGTGGGCGCCGCGCCTTCGCGCACCGGCGCACCCGGCATGCGAAACCGCACCAAATGCACACCGCCCTGCTCGCGACCCGGCGTGACCAGCAAGGCTTGGTCGATGATGTCGCCTTCACCCAGCCCCCAAAGTTTCGCGAGCCCGGGGTCCGAGCCCTGACGCCGAACGACGATCTGCATGCCGAAGCGTGACACCCAAAGTCCGAGCGCCTGATCCATGTCGGCGACGCTGATGACGACGTAGGCAAACGCCTTGGCGGTGTAATTGACGGGTGGCACGACCGGAACCTCCGATTTCGATGGACGGGCAAGACCACGCGCAGCAGGGTCGATACAGCCGACGAGCACGAGGCAACCCGCGAGCAACAGCGCACGGACCACGGTGACGGCGATTACTGCGAGCTTGCCCACGACGACAGTATAGTGGCGGGCATGAGCGAGTTTTATCGACGCAGCGTGCTCGTCCTGAGCGTGGGCATCTTGGGAGTCGCGGTGTGGCTCGTGCTTGCACCGTTCTGGTCGGCACTCGCCTGGGCCATCGTGCTCGCCGTACTGCTGGCACCGCTGCAAGATCGACTGATCGTGACCTTCGGCAATCGTCCGACACTGGCCGCCACCATCCTGACCTTGCTCACGCCCCTCGTGGTGTTTCTGCCCTTGCTGCTGCTCGGCGCCAGCTTCATCGAGCAGGGGCGCTCGCTGGTGCAGGAGTTGCAGCACAGCCCGTGGCGCATCGACGGTACGCTGCTCGATCGCATCGAAGATTATCCGCTCGTGGGTCCGATCGTCGCCTATCTCACCGCAACGCTGGACGTCGATACCGCCGAGATCAACGGCTTTCTCATCACCATCGGGCAAACACTGCTGCGCCATGCAGCCAACCTCGGCAGCCAACTGGTGCTCGGCGCCCTCAACACCACGCTCGCCTTCATGCTGATGCTGTTTCTGTTGTTCTTCATGTTGCGCGATGGACGCGCGATGCAGCAGCGTTTCGCCAACTTGCTGCCGATCGAAAGCGCTCGACGCGAGCAATGTTTCACCTTGTTGGCCAACACGACTCGTGCGGTCGTGTACGGTTCGGGACTCACCGCACTCATTCAGGGTGCACTGACGGGTATCGGTTTCGCGCTCACGGGCTTGCCCTCGCCGGTCGTGTTCGGCGTACTCGCCGCGCTGTTCTCTTTGCTGCCGGCTGGCGGTACGGCGTTCGTCTGGCTACCGGCGGCACTCGCGCTTGCCGTCATGGACCGCTCGAGTGCGGCGCTCTTCATGCTCGGTTGGGGTGCATTCATTTCGGTCGCCGACAATTTTCTGCGACCGCTACTGGTGTCGACGCACGCCCACGTCTCGACGCTGGCCGTGTTCATGGGCGTGATCGGCGGCGCAGCGGCTTTTGGTGGTATCGGTCTCATCATCGGCCCCGTGTTGCTGACGCTGGTCTCGGCGTTGCTGCGCTTCCTCGAGGAAAGCCAACTCCGCGACCCGCACTGAAAGCCGGTAGAATCGCGCGCCGCGCCGACTGCGCCGATTTCGCCCCGCCCATGGATCTCTCGCCCATCCTCAATCCGCTCAACGACGCACAACGCGAAGCCGTGACCGCGCCCGTAGGTCCCGCGCTCGTGCTCGCCGGTGCAGGCAGCGGCAAGACGCGCGTGCTCACGCACCGCGTCGCCTGGTTGATCGAGGCCGAGGGCGCCTCGGCGCACAGCATCATGGCGGTCACCTTCACCAACAAGGCAGCCGGCGAGATGCGTGCTCGCATCGAGTCGCTGCTCGGCATGCCAGGCGCCGCCCTCTGGATCGGCACTTTTCACGGCATTGCCCACCGTCTGCTGCGACTGCACTGGCGCGAAGCGGGCCTGCCGCAAACCTTCCAGATTCTCGACGGCGACGATCAGCTACGGGTGATCAAAAAAATCCTCAAGGCGCAGGCTCTCGATGACACGCGCTGGGTACCGCGCGACATCCAGTACTTCATCAACAACAACAAAGACGAGGGACTGCGGCCGAAGTCGCTCAAGGACGGCAACGACCCCACGCGCCGGCAATTCATCAAGCTCTACCAGGACTACGAAGAAGCCTGTCAACGCGCCGGCGTGGTCGATTTCGCCGAACTGCTGCTGCGTGCCTTCGAACTCTGGCGCGATAACGCCGAGCTGCTCGGCCACTATCGGCGCCGCTTTCGGCACGTGCTGGTCGACGAGTTTCAGGACACCAACGCCATTCAATATGGCTGGACCAAACTGCTCACCGGCTCCGAGGGTGCGCCATTCGTCGTCGGCGACGACGACCAGTCGATTTACCGCTGGCGCGGTGCACGTGTCGAAAATCTGCAGACCTTCAGGCGTGATTTTCCGCATGCCAAACTGGTGCGCCTCGAGCAGAACTATCGCTCCACCGGCACCATCCTCGATGCCGCCAACGCGCTGATCGCCAACAACAGCGGGCGACTCGGTAAAAATCTTTGGACGAGCGGCAAACGCGGCGACTCGATCAAGCTCTACGCTGCCTTCAACGAACGTGACGAAGCCGAATTCGTGCTGCAGCGCATCAAAGATTGGGTGGCCCGCGGTGGCAATCGCCGTGAGTTCGCCATCCTTTATCGCTCCAACGCCCAGTCGCGCGTCTTCGAAGAAGTGTTTCTCTCGGCGCGGATCCCCTACAAGGTCTACGGCGGCTTGCGCTTTTTCGAGCGCGCCGAAATCAAGGATGCACTCGCCTATCTGCGCTTGGTCTCGAACCGTCACGACGACACTTCCTTCGAGCGCGTGATCAACCTGCCGACGCGCGGCATCGGTGCGCGCAGCGTCGAAGTCCTGCGTGAATACGCCCGTACGGCGGGCGTCTCGCTATGGAGCGCCGCCGCGGCCTGTACCGCGAGCGCAGCTCTCGGCGCCAAGGCGGCCTCTGCCGTTCAAGGCTTCCTGCAACTCATCGAACGCCTCGCCGTCGACACCCGCGAACTCGCGCTCAACGAGATCGTCGATCAGGTGCTGAACGCCAGTGGCCTGCTCGAGCATCACCGCAAAGAAAAAGCCGAGCGCGGCGAAGCGCGGGCCGAGAACCTGCTCGAACTCGTGTCCGCAGCCCGGGGCTTCGAACCCGAGCGCGTCGACGGCGAAGATCTGCCGCCGCTCGAGGCGTTTCTGGCGCATGCCGTGCTCGAGTCCGGCGAGGGACAAGCCGAGGCGTGGGAAGACTGCGTGCAAATGATGACGCTGCACACCGCCAAAGGTCTCGAGTTTCCGGTGGTGGTGCTTGCAGGTCTCGAAGATGGGCTGTTCCCGCATCAGCGCTCACTCAACGATCTCGACTCACTCGAAGAAGAGCGGCGGCTCGCCTACGTTGGTACCACCCGCGCGATGCAGCAACTCTATCTCACCTACGCCGAGCAGCGTCGTCTGCACGGCATCGACGGCTACGGTCAGCCCTCGCGCTTCATCAAGGAAATCCCCGAAGAATTACTCGAAGAGGTACGGCCCAAGGTGCAGGCTGGTCGCAGCGCCGGAATGGGCTACGGTGGCAGCCATGCGACGGGCGGCGGCTACGGCAACGGCTACGGCCGCGGTTCTGGCAACGCGTATGGCAGCGGCAAACCAACGGCGCTCCGCGATGAACCGGTGATATGAGTGTTCCTTCCATGAATTCTGCGCGTACGTCCTCGCCGAGTTTTCTGCAGCGACTCGAAGCGGCGATGACGGCCAGTCAGTCGATGGTGTGCGTCGGTCTCGACCCCGAGGTCGAGCGCTTTCCGCTGCATCTGCGTCACTCGCCACGCGCCATCTACGACTTCAATCGCGCCATCGTCGATGCAACGGCTGATCTCGTCTGCGCCTACAAACCGCAGATCGCCCACTACGCCGCCGTCGGTGCCGAAGATCAGCTGCAGGACACCCTGCGCTACATCCGCGAGCGCGCGCCGGGCGTGCCGGTGATCCTCGACTCGAAGCGCGGCGACATCGGCAGCACCGCCGAAAAATACGCCCGCGAAGCTTTCGAGCGCTATGGTGCCGATGCCGTGACGGTCAATCCCTATCTCGGTCGTGATTCCGTCGAGCCCTTCCTCGCCCATGCCGACAAAGGCGTGGTGATTCTTTGCCGTACCTCGAATGCCGGTGCGCGCGAACTGCAGGATCTGCAAATCGACGGTCGCAAGCTCTATCAGATCGTCGCCGAGAAAGTCGCTCGTGAATGGAATACGCATGGCAACTGCCTGCTCGTGGTCGGTGCAACCTATCCCGCCGAACTCGCCGATATCCGTTCGCGGACCGGCGACATGACCTTTCTCGTGCCGGGCATCGGCGCACAGGGTGGTGACGTCGAGCAAGCCGTGCGCAGCGGTCGACGAGCGGACGGCCGTGGTCTCATCGTCAACTCCTCGCGCGGAATCATCTACGCCGGCTCTGGCGAGGACTTCGCCGCAGCCGCCCGGCGTGCGACACTCGAACTGCGCGCGGCGATCAACGCCGTACGCTGAAATTTCGCTCGGGGGGATCCGATGCTGCGCTTGACCCGCTATCAGTGGATCGTGCTCTTTGCCGCCTGGCTTGGCTGGGGTTTCGATATCTTTGACGGCCTGCTGTTCAACTACGTGGCCCCGAATGCGATTCCGACGCTGCTCGGTCTGACCATCGGTTCACCGGAAGCCCGCGCCGCCACCCTTTACTGGACAGGCCTGATCACCGCGATCTTCCTCGTGGGTTGGGCCGTGGGCGGCATCTTGTTCGGGCCGATTTCCGACCGCTACGGCCGCAAACGCGTGTTGCTCATCACCATGGTGCTTTATGCGGTGGGCACGGGCCTTTGCGCTTTCGTGACCAGCATCGAACAGCTGATCGTCTGTCGCATCATCGCGAGTCTCGGCATCGGTGGTGAGTGGGCGGCAGGTTGTGCGCTCGTGGCCGAGGCCGTACCCGAAGATCAGCGCGTCGAGGCCGGCGCAGTGCTCTACACCGCGGCGCCCTTCGGATTGTTCTTGGCCACGGGCATCAACGCGCTGATCGCCGGACATTTTTTCGCCGAAGTCCCCGAGGTCTCGTGGCGCTACGTGCTCATCTTCGGTCTCATCCCGGCTGCCTTCGCGTTCTGGATCCGCACCTTCGTCAAAGAGCCCGAACGCTGGGAAAGTGCGGCGGCGAGCGCACCACCCCCCCGCGTCCGCGAAATCTTTGCGCCGGAAATCTGGCCCCGTACCCGCAGCGCGCTGCTGATGGCCATGGTGGCACTGCTCACGTGGTGGAGCTGCAATGCCTTCATTCCGGTCGTCTCGGCAAACCTCGCGCAAACCGAAGCGCTGCAGCTCGGCCTCGACAAGGCCGCCACCAGCGTGCTGATCGAATCGTGGAAGACACAGGCAACCGCGATCTTCAACACCGGTGGTCTGATCGGCACCCTGCTCACCATTCCGCTCGCCAAACACTGGGGGCGCAAGCCGATGTTCGCGACTTACCTCGGTCTTTCGGCCGTGTCGCTGCTCTGCACCTTCGGGCTCGACCTGCCGCCGCAGATTCGCCTCTACATGTATTTCTTCATCGGTCTGACGGTGTTCGGCATTTTCGGTGCCTTCACGTTTTACCTTCCCGAATTGTTCCCGACTCGACTGCGGGCCACGGGCTCCGGGTTCACCTACAACATCGGCCGCGTGGTCGCAGCGGGCGGACCTTTCCTCGTGGGTTCGGTGGCTGCGGCCGGTGCGGGCGACGCCAGCGTGGTGCTCAACACGCTGTTCATGGTCGGATTCGTCCCGGTGATCGGGCTGTTGTGCATAGGGTGGGTCATCGAAACCCGCGGTCAAAAAATTCCGGACTGACCCAGGCAGACTCGCAGCGTGATGGATTGGATCGCCGACATCGTCATCGGCCTCGTTGAGGGGCTGACCGAATTCCTGCCGGTGTCGAGCACCGGCCATCTGGTCATCACGCGCGCCCTGCTCGATCTCGA
>RGYP01000170.1 GCA_010031985.1 Gammaproteobacteria bacterium | reverse complement strand
GGTATGCGTGTGCTCGTCTGTGACGTCGACTCCGAGAGTACGGTGGCGGTCGCCGCGGAGTGTGTGGCGGAAGGGGCGCCCGCAGCACTCGCGCGAGCGTTCGACGTACGCGACGCCAGCACTTTCGAAACTCGGGTGGCGGAAGTCACCGCGGAATGGGGCGGTGTGGATTTGCTCTTTTGCAACGCGGGCGTGCTCGTGCCGCGGCGGCTCTGGGAGCAGACGGCACGCGAATTCGACTGGTTGCTCGACGTCAACGTCAAAGGCGTCGTCAACGGCATTCGGGCCTGTGTCCCGGGCATGTTGGCTCGCGGTCGCGACGCGGGCCGCGAAAGTCACGTGGTGATCACGGGCTCGATGGGCGGGCTGATTGCATCACCGATGCTCGGTGCGTACTCGGCAAGCAAGGCAGCCCTTGCCGTCATTGCCGAGACTTTGTACCTCGATCTCGCGGCGACCCAGGCGCCCGTCGGCGTTTCATTGCTGGCGCCGGGAGCGGTGCGCAGCCGAATCTTTGAGGCCGAGCGTCACTGCGAGGCGGGAGCAGAACCGCTGGCGGGGCCGGGCGCGGCGATGCGCGAAGCGATGGTTGCCGGTACGGCTCGCGTCGGCATGGATCCGCAACGGGTGGCTGCGGTCACGTTCGAGGCCATCGAGAGCGAGCGATTTTGGGTGTTTCCACATCCGGAAATGCTCGCGGCATTGCCGGCACGACAGGCCGCGATGCTCCAGGGCCGCAATCCGCAGTTCGATTTCGGGCGTGACTTCAGGCCGCCGGGCGGGCGTTGAGCGCCGAATCATTCGGCTCACCGAGCACGCAGCGCACCCCGCCCGGCGTCGAAAACTCCGCGACGCAGCGGTTGCAGTTGATGCAGTTGGAGCGCGCACTCGGATCTTTGGCGAGTCGCGATACGAAGTCTGCTTGCGCGATGAGCGGCCGACCGAGCACCACGAAATCGAAGCCGGCACGCATCGCTTCGGCGACGTTGTCGCCACTGCGTAAGCCGCCCAAAAGGCCGAGTGGCATCGTCACGGCCTCGCGCATCTGTAGCGCATGCTTCAAGAAATACATTTCTTCGAAGGGCGTATCGCGAAATGCGGTTTTCGCACCGAGTTTGAGCAAAAAGCGATTCCAGGCGCTCTTTTCCGTCTGCAGCATCGAGGGCACGGGCGAGTTGCCACGAAAGAGATACATGGGCGAATAAGGCGAGAAACCGCCGGTCATCACGAGGCCGTGCAGACCCGCCGACTGCAGCGCCTGCGCGGTTTTGATCGAATCGGCGATCTCGACGCCGGAGCGCGCGCCGTCGCGCAGGTTGAGCTTGGCGATGACCGCAATCTGGTCGCCAACCGCGGCGAGCACGCGCTCGGTCACCTCGAGCGGAAAACGCAAGCGGTTTTCCGCGCTGCCGCCGTATTGGTCGTTGCGCTTGTTGGCGAGCGGGCTCAAGAACTGACTGAGCAGATAGCCGTGACCCATGTGCAGCTCGATCGCATCGAAGCCTGCCGCGACGGCATGCTTGGCGGCGGCGACGAATTGGTCGCCGACGGTCTGCATGTCGGCGCTCGTCATCTCGCTCGTGAACAAGGCGCCGACCATGGCGCCATAGAGGTTCAAGGTTTTGGAAGGACCGAGCGGTTTGCGCGTGCTGCGCTTGGGGGTTCGGGTCATGGTGCCGCAGTGGCCAAGTTGCAGCGAGACTCGCGCGCCGGCGCCGTGAACCGCATCGGTCAGGGCGCGAAAACGCACCAGGTTGTCGGCGCCGATGGAGGTCTCTTCTTCGAAGGTGCGCCCGTCCGGATGAACGGCCGTGTAACCGAGGGTTGTCATGCCGACGCCGCCGCGGGCGATGTCGACATGGTGCTTGACCAGCGCTGCGCTCGGTCCGTTGGCGAAATTCATGCCCTCATAGGTGCCCGCCTTCACGAAGCGGTTGGGCAGGGTGATCGGCCCCAGCTGCAGCGGCTCGAAGGCGCGAGCCGACGGGGTCAGGGAAGAGTTGGACGACATGTGGCGACTCCCCGAAATGACCCGTCGATTATGGCCCGCGTCATTCGCCAGGGACAAGCAAGATGCGTAAAAAAACATATAAAAAATTGATGAAGTTGATGATTCCAGCCCTTGCGGATGCCATAATCGCGCAAAAATAAGGGGTCGCCGACGTGGTTTCATGAACTTCGGGCGGTGACGTGACATCTGCGCAAGGCGACTTGTCGCAAGCGGGGTTGCAAGATGGCGGTTCATTCACTGGGTTACGTTCGGATCATGGCGCGTGATCTCGCGCCGTGGCGTCGTTTCGGCGTCGATGTCATCGGCCTCATGCCAGCGGTGGCGCCGGATGGCAGCTTGTGGCTGCGGACCGACGATCGGCCGTTCCGCTTCGTCATCGAGAAAGGCGAAGCCGATCGCTTCATCGCCGCCGGTTGGGAAATGCCGGGCGAGGCCGAATTCAACGCGACCGTAAAACGTTTGCGCACTGCCGGCATCGCGTTGCGTGACGGCAGTGCTGCCGAACTCAAGGCGCGTTGCGCCCACGGTCTCGTTGCGGGTCACGATCCCGATGGCAATGCCTTCGAACTTTATTGGGGTCGATTCCGCGGCTACGACCCGTTCATGTCGTCGCAGGGCGTGTCCGGTTTCGTCACCGGTGATCTCGGTGCGGGCCACGTGGTGCTGCCTACGCCGCAGCTCGAGCGCAGCGTCGAGTTCTACAAATCTTTGCTCGGCTTCGGTGACACCGACGAGATGCGTCTCGTGATGTCGCCCGATCCCGCCGTGCCCGAGCTTTGCATACGCTTTCTGCATGCGAGCTGTCGGCGTCACCACAGCCTCGCGCTCATGCCGATGCCGGTCCCTTCGGGTCTCGTGCACACCATGATCGAAATGCGCGACATCGACGATGTCGGTCGTGCGCTCGATCGCTGCGTCGCCGCGGGTTATCACATCTCTTCGTCGCTCGGTCGGCACTCGAACGACGGGATGATCAGTTTTTACGTCGCAACTCCCGGCGGTTTCGATCTCGAAGTGGGCTGCATGGGCTTGACGCCGGACTGGAGCACCTGGGTACCGACTCGTAGCCTGATCGCCGACACCTGGGGCCACAAGTGGTCGCCGCCGCCGGCATGAAGAGCCCTGCATGAACAAAAAAATGACTGCAGCAGAGGTCGTTGCGCAGTTGCGCGACGGCATGACGATCGGCATAGGTGGCTGGGCCACGCGACGCAAGCCGATGGCTTTGGTGCGCGAAATCCTGCGCTCGCCGCTGCGCGACTTGACCGTAGTCGCGTACGGGGGGCCGGACGTCGGTCTGCTCGCTGCCGCAGGAAAACTCCGCAAGTTGATCTTCGGGTTCGTGTCACTCGATGTACTGCCGCTCGACATGCACTTCCGAAACGCACGCCAGGCAGGCGCCTTCGAGGTGATGGAACTCGACGAGGGTATGGTGCAGCTCGGGCTGCGTGCTGCTGCCATGCGGGTGCCGTTTTTGCCGACGCCGGTGGGGCTCGGTACCGATGTCGTCGCGCGCAATCCTGGCATTCGGCTCGTGCGTTCGCCCTACGACGATGCGTCGACGCTGGTCGCCATGCCCGCGCTGCGGCTCGATGCAGCGCTGCTGCATGTCACCGAGGCGGACGAGCGTGGCAATAGCGTCATCCTGAGTCCCGATCCTTTCTTTGACGATCTCATGGGTCGGGCCGCCGAGCGTGTTTATTTGAGCTGTGAGCAGATCGTGGCCACGGCCAAGATCTGCAATCATGATCGCGCGCGTTATCAGCCCTTTGAGCGCTCGGTCGTGACCGGCGTGGTCGAAGCGCCCTTTGGTGCGCACCCGACGGCGGGTGTGCCGGGCTACGGTATCGATATCGAGCACCTCAAAGAATACAACGCGGCGACTACACCCGAGGCCTGGGCGGCCTATCGAGCCCGCTACGTCGATTTGCCGAGCCACGATGATTACCTCGCAGCGGTAGGCGGTCGATTGCGGATCAACAGCATCCCGCCGCCGGTTTATTGAGCACCATTTACTGAGCAACGGTATGACCACTCACCCCTATACACTCGCCGAGCTCTGCATCGCGCAATGCGCCGAAGTTTGGCGCGGCGAGGGCGAAGTGCTCGCCACCGGTATTGGTGTCATTCCGCGCATCGCGGCGGGCCTTGCACGGCTCAGCTTCAATCCCGATCTATTGATGACTGACGGCGAGGCGTATCTGCTCGCAGAACCGGTTGCGCTCGGGCCCCGTCGTGCCCGCGATCCTCTGGTTGAGGGTTGGATGCCGTATTCGCGTACCTTCGATCTGCTCTGGGGTGGGCGGCGCCACGCGCTGGTCGGCCCCGTGCAGGTCGACCGCTTTGGCCAAATGAACATCAGCGTGGTCGGTGATTACGCCAAGCCCAAGGCGGCGATCCTCGGTGCACGCGGATTCCCGGGCAATTCCATTTCGCACGCCAACAGCATCTTCGTGCCCAATCACTCGACACGTGTATTCGTGCCGGGCGAAGTCGATATGGTGTGCAGTGCAGGTTACAACCCGCAGCGCTGGCCGGAGGGCAAGGTTCCGTCGACTTTGCGTATCGGTCGGATCATCACCGATCTCGGTGTGCTCGACTTCGGCGCAGCTGAGCACGCCGTGCGTTTGTTATCGGTGCATCCGGGCGTGACCGTGGCGCAGGTGCAAGAGGCGACGGGTTTCCCGATCATCGTGCAAGCCGAGACTCCGGTCACGCCGGCGCCTACCGGTGAACAGCTCGCGCTCATTCGCGAGCGACTCGACCCGCGCAACGTGCGCGGCACTGTCTTCAAGGGTGATCCGCCGGGCGACCGGCGCTGACGCAGGGGAGTGGCCCGCATGAGCGAAACCGTCGAACCACGCAC
>RGYP01000169.1 GCA_010031985.1 Gammaproteobacteria bacterium | reverse complement strand
TGCTCGCCCAGCTCGGCTCGCCCGACATGCGCACGCCGATCGCCCACGCCCTCGGATGGCCGGACCGGATCGACTCCGGTGTACAATTCCTCGACCTTGCCCGCACCGGAGTGCTGCAATTCGAGCCGCCGGACACGGGTCGATTCCCCTGTCTGGCATTGGCCCGACAGGCGGCGGTTGCCGGTGGGCTCGCGCCCGCCATCCTGAATGCGGCCAACGAGGTCGCGGTCGCGGCCTTCCTGGAGGGGCGTTTGAACTTCAGCGGTATCCCCGCAGTCATTGACAGCGTGATGAACGCCGTGTCGGCCGGTTCGGTCAAGGACTTGCAGAGCGTGCTCGCGGCCGATGGCGCGGCGCGTGCGGCGGCGTTGCGCGCGATCGGCGGGCAGGCTGCGGCGAGGGCGTGCTGATGGATTTTCTCTGGACGATCGCCGGCTTCGTCGTGGCCGTGAGCTTGCTCGTCACCGTGCACGAGTACGGCCACTTCTGGGTGGCACGCAAGCTCGGCTTCAAGGTGCTGCGGTTCTCGGTCGGCTTCGGTCCCGCGCTCTGGAGGCGCGTGGGTCGTCGCGACGGTACCGAATACGTGTTTGCCGCGCTGCCGCTCGGCGGCTACGTCAAGTTGCTCGATGAGCGCGAGGGGCCGGTCGCGCCCGAGGATCTCGCGAGCTCCTTCACGCGCAAGGCACCGTGGCAACGCATCCTGGTGCTGCTCGCGGGACCCGCCTTCAACATCATCTTCGCCATTCTCGTGCTGTGGGCGATTCTTTGGTCGAGTGGCGAGCCGCAGGTGAGGCCGGTCGTCGGCAAAGTGGTTCCCGACTCGATCGCCGCGCGGGCCGACCTGCGCACCAACGATCAATTTCTGCGGATCGAGAATCGCGACGTCGCCACCCACTCCGACGTGGTGCTCGGGCTCGTCGAGGCGATCAGCGACGATGGCCAAATAGAGATCGACGTGCAGCGTCCGGGCTCGGGCGTACGTACGCTCGCGCTGCGCGTCGACGATCCGGAAGTACGCCGCGCACTCACCGAGCCGTCCGCTTTGCTGCGGGGTTTGGGGATGCGTTTCTGGACGCCGCCCGTGCCCGCGGAATTCGGCAAGGTTGATGCCGGTGGTCCCGCGGCACTCGCCGGTTTGCAGCCGGGAGACCGGGTGACAGCCATCGACGGCGAGCCGGTCGCCGATTTCCCGGCGCTCGTAGAGCTGATCTCGGCCCGGCCGAATCGCGACGTCGTCGTCAGCTACCTGCGTAACGGTCAGGCGGCCGAGGTCACGCTGCGCAGCACCGCCGATCTGATCGAGGGCAAAGAAATCGGCCGCATTCGCGTCGCGACGCCACCACCACCGCCCTGGCCCGCCGAGCTCGTCGAGCAGCGCGATTACGGCCCGCTCGAGTCGTTGACCGTCGCGACGCAGCGCGCCTGGGACATGACGGTGCTGCAGGCCAAGATGTTCGCGCGCATGCTGTTCGGGCAGGTCTCGCTCAAAAATTTATCGGGGCCGCTGTCGATCGCCGAGTTCGCGGGTGAGTCTGCGCAGAGCGGGCTGGCGGAATTCCTCGGCTTCCTGATCGTCATCTCGCTCAGTCTCGGCTTTCTCAATCTTTTGCCCATCCCGATCCTCGATGGTGGTCAGATCGTCTACCAGCTCATCGAATGGTTCCGCGGGTCGCCGATTCCCGAGCGGGTACAGGCACTCGGACAGCAGGTGGGTATCGCGTTGCTGCTCATGCTGATGGGCATTGCGCTCTTCAACGATTTCACGAGGCAGCTCGGTTGATCACACGGATTCGGTTCGCTCTTGCCGCGGTGCTGCTCCTGGCATCGTCTTTTCACGTTGCCACGGTGTTTGCGCAAGAGGCGCAGGTGCTGCGCGTCGACAACATTCGCGTCGAAGGTTTGCAGCGTGTCTCCGAAGGCACGGTGTACAACTACCTGCCGGTCAACATCGGCGATCGGTTGACGCAGCAGCGGGTACGCGAGGCCATTCGCGCGCTCTACGACACCGGCTTTTTCCGCGACGTCGAGCTGCGCTGGGAAGCGGGCACATTGATCGTCGCCGTGCTCGAGCGGCCTTCGATCGAAAGCTTCGAGATCAAGGGCAACAAGGACATCAAGACCGAAGATCTCAACAAGAGCCTGCGCAACGTGGGGCTGGCGACCGGCAAGACCTTCGATCGCTCGGTGCTCGAGGACGTGAAACAGTTTCTCACCGACCAGTATTTCAGCCGCGGCAAATACGCGGTGCGCATCGACACGCAGGTCGAAGAGGTCTCGGACAACCGGGTGCGCGTCAAGATTGAGGTCTTCAAGCTGAGCACGGTCAAGCTCGCGGGGACCTTCGTCGTCTCCGAGGAAGAACTCAAGAATTATCTACTCGTGAAGACCGGTGACACTTACTCGAAGAAAGACATCACCGCGACCCAGGAGTTGATCCAGAACCGGCTCGGTCTCGAGGGCTATGCCTTCGCGAAAGTCGATCCGGTGCCGACGCCCGATGACGGCAAGAAAGAGGTCGGCATCACCTTTTTCATCGACCCGGGCAATCGGGTCTACGTCCGTCACATCGTCTTCAACAAGGTGACCAAGATCAACGACGACGTGCTGCGTCGCGAGATGCGGCAGCTCGAGGGCGCATGGCTCTCCAACGTGCTCGTCGAGCGCTCGAAGCAGCGTATCCAGCGCCTGCCGTTCATCGAAAAAGTCGAATCGGAAACCAAGCCGGTGCCGGGCACCGCCGATCTCGTCGACGTCGAGTTCGAGATCAAGGAAGGTCCCTCGGCGCAGCTCGGTGGTGGCGTCGGTTATTCCGAGTCGCAGTCGTTCATCCTCAACGGCAACTACGCCGACAGCAATTTCATGGGCTCGGGTGAGCGTATCGCCATCGACCTGAACTCCGGCCGCTACTCGAAAGTGTATGGCGTCTCGCACACGGACCCGTACACCAACATCGACGGCGTCGCGCGCACGCTCTCGTTCACGTACCGCGACGTCACGCAGTTCGTGTCGGCCTCGTCGGACTTTTCTTCGGAGTCGCTCGCGCTCGGTGTCGACTACGGTTATCCGATCACCGAGTTCCAGGGCTTGCGCGTCGGGCTTTCGATCCAGCGTTCCTCGTTGATCACCGGCGAGGGCAGTGCCGACCAGGCTCGCAGCTGGGTGCGCACCAACGGCGACTATCGTGTGAAGATCGTGCCCGAGCAGGACTATGGTGGCGGGTTCATCATTCCGGCGACGACGCTCGACACCACGCAGTTCGATTCCTTCGAACTCGCCGTCGGCTGGAGCTACGACAGTCGCAACCGCGCGCTCTTTGCCGATCGCGGCATGCGCCACACGTTCTCGCTCAGCTATGCGCTGCCCTTCAGCGACGTGCAGTACGCCACCGCCGCCTATGAATTCCTGCAGTTCGTCCCGCTCTTCGGACGCTGGACGTTGGCGCTCGGCGGCGATGTCGGCTACAGCCAGGAGCTCGGCGACACGACCGCACCGCCACCGTACCGCAATTTCTTTGCCGGCGGACCGGATACGGTTCGTGGCTATCGAGAGAGTCGCCTGGGCCCGAAGGACAGTTTCGGCAACCCCTACGGCGGCAACCTCAAGGTGGCGGCGCGCGCCGAGCTCATCATCCCGACTCCGGAGAAGTGGCGCACGACCGCGCGGGCGACGGCGTTCTTCGATATCGGTAACGTGTTCTCGACGCGGGATTTCTACAAGTTCACGGGCGCCGACGGGGTCACCCCGGTCGATTACAAGTTCAAGTATGATAAGTTGAAGAAGTCGGCGGGCGTCGCGGTGCAGTGGCTCGCGCCGCTCGGCGTATTCCGCTTCAGTTATGCGCTGCCGCTCAACACCTTCAAGGGTGATGGCGTGCAGTTCGAAGACGAGGAAGAAAGGTTCCAGTTCACGATCGGTCAGGCGTTCTGAGCCGATCGCACATTCAGAGGTTGGGTCGACGATGCGTATGTTTTCCAAGGCGATGATTCCGGCGATGGCGGCAATGGCAGCGCTTGCGGGCGCTCCGGCGATGGCCGAGATCAAGGTGGGTGTGCTCGACTTCGGGCGCTTGATGGACGAGAGCCCGCAGGGCAAGGCGCTCATCGAGTCGCTACGCAGCGAAGCGGCGGCGAAGCAGCGCGAGTTGCAGACCCAGGCGACCTCGCTCCAGGGCAAGCGCGACAAGCTCGTCAAAGATCGCGCCACCATGACGCCCGATCAGGTCTCGCGCGCCGAAAAAGAACTGCGCGATGGCGAGCGCGACCTCGCGCGTCGTCAGCAGGAAGTGAACGACGATTTCAACGCGCGTCGTAACGAAGAAATGTCGAAGTTGCAGCGCACGCTGATCGAAGAAGTTCGTAGCTTTTCGAAGGCGCAAAACTTCGATCTCGTCGTCACCGACGGCGTGATCTACGCGACCCAGACGCTCGACATCACGCCGGGCGTGTTGTCGGCACTGCAGCAGCGCGTGAGCGCCGCGGCGCCGGCGAAGCCCGCCACGCGTTGAGTCGGCGGGCGGCCGCGCAGGGCGGACGCAATGCCATTCACGCTCGGTGAGCTCGCGGTCCGTTTCGGACTGGCGCTGCGCGGCGATCCCGACCGCATCATCGATCACATCGGTACGATCGCGGGCGCGGGCCCTCGCGGGCTCGCTTTCTTTGCCAACCCGAAGCTCGTCGATCAACTTGCGGCGGCCAATGCCGGCGCCATCGTGCTGCATCCCAAGATGCAGGAGGCGACGACGCTCGATTGCCTGCTGGCAGACAACCCGCATGCGAGTTTCGCGCACATCGCGCAGCTGCTGCATCCGGTGCCGATGGCGCCCGCCGGCGTGCATCCCGCTGCGGTCGTCGCTGCCGATGCCGACATTCACCCCTCGGCCCACGTCGGTCCCTTGGTCGTCATC
>RGYP01000168.1 GCA_010031985.1 Gammaproteobacteria bacterium | reverse complement strand
AGGCCCAAAGATTTGTCGTTGCGAAATTCGAGCAGCACGGCGACCTTGCGACTCGACGAATCGCCGAACTCGCGCTCGAGCGCGGGACTGCCGTAAAAACCACCGGCATCGAGGGCGCGATACACGAGACGCTTGCGTGCCGGTACCTGCTTGACCTGGTCGAAGAGTTCGATCTGTCGCGTGGAATTGTCGGGCAGATCGGTCCGACGACCGAGCGTATACAGATGAAACTCGGAAAACGCCTGTTCGCTGAAGCCGGCGTCGGCGTCGGGGGCCGAAGTCGCCATCACTTCCATCTGGCGCAGCGTGCCGCGCGCATCGGCCGGCGGCGCGCGCCGCACGTCGCCCGCCACCAGTTTCAAGCGACTGTCGCGGAACGAAACGCCGGACAAGTTGATGATGCTGACCCAGGCCGACAGATCGAGCGTACCGTCGTTGGCATCTCTGCCGGGCTTGAACACCAAGTTGTAATCCGCCCACCAGCTGATGCCACCGGTTTCGTAGGACACACGGGTACGCTGCTTGCCGCCGCGCGGTGAATTGAGCAGCCACTCGAGCGTCGGCTGCGTGATCAGTCCACCGGGCAGTTCGGGAAAACGGATCGCCGCATACTCGCGCAGCGTCGACACCGTACCGTCGTTGGCGCGCAGCACGAGTCCGTCGCCGGCAGCCAGCAAGGTCCCGGCCAGCGAACTGACCTGCCCGCCCTGCACGCGCTCGACCGTGACCGGTCGACCGACGTAACGCGCCAGCAGCTTGCGCGAATTGACCAAATCGAACTGAAAACTCTGCTCGAGTACGCGTGTCGAAGGATCGGTGAGCGAAACGAAATTCACCGTCGTCGGGTCGATGTAGGCCGCAACGTCACTGAATCTTTGTTGCGAACGCCCGGCAGGCAAGTCGAGTTCACGCTCGTCGCGCACGATGGCAAAACCCGGTACCGAAGCGCCGCGTAATCCTTCGACGCCATCGACCGGCCGATAACTGTCGGCAGCGATTGCTCCCGGGCCGGCAGAACTATAGATGGTCAGGGCTGTTTCGTTGGCTACCGAGACGATCGGCAGCGAAGCCGCGATGAAGACCGCACCGGCAACGGGACGAACCGTGCGAGCAAATCGACTCAACGCGGACTGCGTCATGCAGAACCTCCTCGCAGCGTGCTTGCCGGTGGTTGCTTGAGAACGCTGCGGGTCGCCAACCAACCGCTGGTCGCTACCAGCAAACCACCGCCGAACAGCCCGATCAGCCAGATCAAAGGATCGAACACGTAGCTCACTTGCAGAATTTGTCGCGCGAGAAAGTAACCTGCGATCGACGCACCGATCGCCGCGAGTAACCCGGACAGCAAACCCAAGGCACTGAACTCCGCAATGATGCCGCGCGCAACGGTGCCACGACTCGCACCGAGCGTGCGCAACATCGCACTTTCGTAACGGCGCTCGTCACGCGAGGCTTGCACCGCGGCCAGCAACACCACGAGCCCGGCGAACAAGGTGAAGACGAACACGCTCTGTACGGCGAGCACCGCCTTGTCGACGACCGAGCGTACTTGCGCAAGCAGATCATCGAGATCGAACACCGAGACGCTCGGGAACCGCCGCACGAGATCGGAGATCACGCTGCCGTCACCGGGTTTGAAATAGGCGCTCGTCATCCAGGTGCCCGCGAGCTCATCGAGCAAGCCTGGCGGAAAAACGACGAAGAAGTTGGGTTGGAAGCTGTCCCACTTGATCTTGCGGACGCTGGCGACTTGCGCTTCGATGGTTTCGCCGGCGACGTCGAACGTCATGCGATCGCCGATGCGCAGCCCCAGCCCCTGTTGATACTCGTCGGAGATCGACACCAGGGGTCGACCGTGCTCGGCTGCCGTCCACCAACGCCCAGCGACGATGACGTTGTCGTTGCCGAGTTCAGCTTGCCAGGTGATGTTTTGATCGCGTCGGGAATACCCCTCGCCGCGCGGATCGCCGAACGTGATGGACTCGACGGGTTTGCCGTTGAGTTGCGTCAGACGCGCGCGAATCATCGGTAGCGCCCGCGAGCGGCTGGCACCGCGCTCCGACAGAAAATCGAAGAAGGCGACGCGCTCATCGGGAGGGATGTTGATGAAAAAGAAATTCGGCAGATCTGCGGGCAGGCTGCGACGCCAATCATTGAGTAGATCGTTGCGCACCACGGCGAGCAGCAGCAACACCATGAGGCCGAGACCGAAGGCGACGATCTGCACTACGCTCTCGGCACGGCGACGACTCAGATTGGCAATGCCATAACGCCACGAGACGCCGACGGTGCCGCGCAAGGAGCCTGCAATACGCACCAGCGCCCAACCGGCGAGTGCAAGCACCGTGGTGAACGCCGCAAGCCCGATCACGAATCCGAAAAATATTCGCGGATCGCGTACCACGTACCACACGAGGAACACGACCGCGGCCACGGCGGGTCCGAAGGCCAGCCAGATCACCGGCGGTGGCGGCTCCATGTCACGACGCAACACGCGGATCGCGGGTACACGCGAGAGCTGCAGCAGTGGCGGCAGCGCGAACCCGGCGAGCAAGGCCACCGAGGTCAATAGTCCGAGGACGAGCGGCACCAGGTCGGGTGGCGGCAACTCCGCCACCAAAAGTCCCTGCAGTGCCTTCAGCAACCACTGCTGCGCAAGAAATCCCAGAGCCGAGCCGAGCGCTGCGGCGGCAAGGGCGATGATCAGCAGTTGCAGCAAGCTCACTGCCAGCGTGAGCCCGCGCGTCGCACCCAAAGTTTTGAGGAGCGCCACGGAGTCGAGGTGGCGCTGCACGTAGCGTCGGGCCGCCATCGCCACGGCGATCGCACAAAGCAGGACGGCGACGAGGCTCGCGAGACTCAGGAAACGCCCGGCACGATCGATGGCATTCTGGATTTGCGGACTGGCCTCGGCGACGTCGCGCAGACGTTCGCCGCGCTGCTTGCTCTTGTCGAGCCAGGTTTTGAAGCGTTCGATTTGCTTGCGATCGCCGGCGAACAACAGCGCGTGGGTGGCCCGCGAGCCGGGCTGCAGCAAGCGGGTCGACGGCAGATCGTCGGCATGAATGAGCATGGACGGCGCAAGTTCGCCGAAACCACCACCCTGATCAGGTCGGGTGATCAGCACGCGCGTGATGCGCAAGCTTGCCGCACCGACCGAGACGGTATCACCGACCCGCGCATCGATCGCCGCGAGCAGTTTGGAATCGGGCCATGCTTCGCCGCGGCCAGGACCGCGATCGACGGGCGTCGGGACACCAAACGCCTGCTGCGCGACACCCACCGTACCGCGCAACGGGTACCCCTCGCCCACCGCGCGCAGATTGGCGAGCTGGTTGCGATCGTCGCGAAACACGACACTCAACACCGAGGTCGTACGCGCCGTGCGCAGGCCCCGATTCTTTGCTTCGACGGCATACTTTTCGTCGAGGGCGGCAGAGGCCGATTCGAGTCGCAGATCGGCAGCGAGTACTTCGTTGGCCTGCAGGGCCACCGACTGACTGATGCGATTGACCAGAAAACCCACGCCGGTGAGGGCGCCCACCGCCACCGTCAGCGCAACCAAAAGAATTCCGAGCTCGCCCGACTTCCATTCGCGGCCGAGCAGGCGCAGCCCGAGAATTGCGGCACGGCGCAACATGATCAGCAGGGACCCATGCGCCCGGCTTCCATCACCCAGACGCGACCGCAGCGTGCTGCGAGCGAGCGGTCATGGGTGACGAGTACGAGCGTGGTACCCGACGTGGCGTTCAGATCGAACAGCAGATCGGCAATCTTTGCACCGGTACCGGTGTCGAGATTGCCGGTTGGTTCGTCGGCGAACAACACCGCAGGTCGAGTGACGAAAGCGCGCGCGATCGCCACGCGCTGCTGTTCGCCCCCGGAGAGTTGACGCGGATAATGACCGACCCGCTCGCGCAAGCCCACACGCTCGAGCGCTTCGAGCGCTCCGTCACGGGCATCGCGGCGCCCGGCGAGTTCCAGCGGCAGCATGACGTTCTCGAGTGCGGTCAATGCCGGAACGAGATGAAAAGACTGGAAGACGAACCCCACGCGCTCGGCACGCAAGCGCGCCCGCCCATCTTCGTCTAGCGAGGTGAGATCGACGCCATCGAGCAACACCGTGCCCGAGCTTGGTGTGTCGAGTCCGGCCAGCAAGGCCAACAAGGTCGATTTGCCGGCGCCCGAAGCACCGACGATGGCCGCCGACTCGCCGGCATGTACTTGGAACGACACCTGCTGGACGATGGTCAGCGTGCCTTCCGGACTGCTAACCTGTTTGCAGAGATCCCGAGCTTCGAGGACGATATCTTTGGTCACTAAACGTTCCTTCGTCTTGGCTTTGTTGCTGGCTGCCCTGCCGACTTGGGCCTTGGGCAACGACGCGCGCAGCAAGTTCCCGACCATCCTGGTTCTGGGCGACAGCGTCAGCGCCGGTTACGGACTCGCCAACGGCGAAGGCTGGGTGGCCCTGCTGCAGGCGCGACTCAAGGCGCAAGGTTACGGGTACCGCGTGGTCAATGCCAGCGTCAGCGGCGAAACCACGACGGGTGGGCTTGCAAGGTTGCCGCGCGCGCTCAGCGTGCATCGACCCGACATCGTCATCGTCGAACTCGGCGGCAACGACGGGCTGCGTGCACTGCCGCTCGAAACCTCGCGCGCCAATCTCGAAAAAATCATTCAGGCCTCAAAAACCACCGGTGCAAAAGTGCTGCTGCTCGGCATGAAGATCCCGCCCAATTATGGACCACGGTACTCGGCCGGCTTCGAGCAGCTCTTCAAAGACCTGGCACGTCAGTACAAGCTGCCCTTCGAACCCTTCTTTCTCGAGAAAATCGCGCTGGTTCCGGGCATGATTCAGGCCGACGGCCTGCACCCCACCGCCAAGGCCCAACCGATCATGCTCGACACCCTCTGGCC
>RGYP01000167.1 GCA_010031985.1 Gammaproteobacteria bacterium | reverse complement strand
GGCGAGATCACCGGTCGCGGTCGCCTCGAGGATCGACTGCTCGATGACCGTGAGGTTCTTGGCTTCGAGGCTGATGTAGTCGCGGCAGGCCTGGCTAATTTCGGCCGAGCCGAACAGGTTGAGGCCGCCACTGCAGAGCGAGCGTCCGCCGTCCGCGGCATTGAGCAAGGCCTGCGTGCGGTCGCGACGCACATTGCCGCCCTGAATTTCATTGAGCACCGAGCGACCGTAGGACGCGTAAGCGTCGTAGGTCCACGAACCGACGAGATCGCCCGTGGCGCCCGAGGTCAACTGCCACACATCGTGCGTGTTGAAACCCGTACGACCACCGAGAGCGTTGAAGCGTTTGGCGAGATCGAAGGCCGCCGTGGGGTTGGGCCGAGCCGCGAGCAACGCCTTGAGCGGAGCGGTGATGAACGGGTTGGTCACCGGCACCGTGAAACCGGTCGAACCGCCCGCCGGCGTCGGCGCCAGCTCCTGAAGCGCGTTGTAATTCGTGTACATGAACTGCGCATACGGCTTGAAGCTGTCGCTGACTTCGAGACCGAGACGCGCATAGGCGTTCCAACGCTCCATCGGCAACACGAGGATGTTCGCCGGCTCGAAGTTGTACGAGAAGAAGTCCGGGAAAAAAGCCTTGGCGATGTCCGTATCAGGACCCTTGTAATTGACGACGTCGAGCGGGCTGCCGCCGACGCCGGTGCAGAACAGGGTGCCATCAGGGTTGAAGCCGAAGCCCGCGCTGCCGCCGTTGGGAGCGCACTTGCCGGGGCCAAAGATGGCATCAACCGCCGCTTGCGAGGGCACGTTGGCACCCGCGGTGTAGGAACCGCCCGGGAAAGTCGCGGTAGCGCTGCTCGCCTGCGCCGAGAAGGTACGCGCGTCCTTGTACATGTCGTCGCGCTTGAAGTAACCCGCCGAGAACACGGCGCTGCCACGGCCATCGGCGAACTTGCCGCCGAGGGTGATGTCGGAGCTCCACTCCTGACCGTCTTCCTGCTCGGTGAGACGGTACTGGCTGCTGATGGCGACGCCTTCGAAGTCCTTCTTCATGATGAAGTTGACGACACCAGCCACCGCGTCCGCGCCGTAGGTCGCGCCGGCACCGCCAGTGATCACTTCGACGCGCTCGATGAGCGCCGAGGGGATGGTGTTGATGTCGACCACGCCACCGCTCGTCGAGCCCATACCACGACGACCGTCGATGAGGACGAGGTTGCGGTTCGAGCCAAGGCCGCGCAAATCGATGACCGAACGACCGTTGTTCGACGGATTGTTCGACTGCGAGCTCGAGCTCGGCGTGACCTGCGGCAGTGTATTCATGAACTGATCGACGGTCGTGTAACCCGACTCGACGATGGCCTCCGCCGCGACCGTGAGGATCGAGCGAGCGCAGCACCCGGTCCAGATACTCGGCCTGCAGACGGCTGCGTGCCGCTGCTTCGCCGTCGTCGGGCACGAAATCTTCGATCTCGCCACCGGCTACGAGCTGACGACGGGCGAGAAGCTTTTCCACGGTATCGAGTCGGGTTCGCGTCACCGCCAATTCGGTGATCAGCGCCATGGTTATCCCGTAGAGCCGATCGAGCATCGGATCGTCGGTGAACTGCGGAGACTCCGAACGGCGCCCGATGGCGGCCGCGGGTGCGGGCTGGATGGGGTCAGCATCAAAAGGGAGGGAGTGATCCATGTCCGTGCTATCCATTCGCAGCGAGTCCTTTCGCCACTTGCCACGCACCCACTGCATACCACGCGGGCGCTCGTCCGAAGTCTTCGTGCTGTTCGTCACCCCGGGTGCTGCCCCCCGCGGGCGGCGCCGTGCAGCGTGACTCGAATACGTTGGCCGAGCCGAAACCCGACTTCGCGAGCAGCGCTGCGCAATCGGTTTCGTGCAGCGCACTCCAGAAGGGCTCGTTGTTGAAACGCCCGTCCCAGTCGCGCATGAACTGCTCGAAGGCAGGCAGACCGCGATACGGCGGCTGCTCGAGGTGAATGGTCAGCCCGCCGGCACGCAGCAGCCGGTGAGCCTCGGCGAATATTTTGGGCAAGGCTTGGCGCGAGGTCTCGTGCAGCACCATGGTGGTGAAGACGAGATCGGCCGAATTGTCGGCGAGCGGCGTAGCCGTTGCATCGGCCTGCAAAAACTGCACGTCATCGAAGCCCCGAGCGCGAGCGCGCGCGTGGCCGTAACGCAGCATCGGCGCCGCGACGTCCACGGCAACGATTTCCGCTTGCGGAAACGCCTCGCGGAGTGGCAGCGTGTTGTGGCCGAGGCCGCAGCCGAGATCGACGATACAGCGCGGCGCAAACTGCGGATGCTGCTGCTTCAGCCAGGCCACGAGTGCGCGACCCGCCGCATCGTTCCACGGACCACCGCTGCCACCGATGGTGGCGTACATGCCCGCGTCGTAGTTCGCGGCATTGCTCACGTCCAAAGCAGTGCGCTCGGCGGTATAGCCGCCCTGCATGAGGTGCGTATCGACGGCGGTCACGTACCTCGGAAGATCGAGATTCGGATCGAGGCGCAACGTCGCGGCGCCTTCGTTGGCCGCACGTGCCGCACCGCTCAGGCGCTCGGCCTCGCGAGCGACCAGCGTGCGCCCCGCGTGCTGGCGTATTTCCATGGTGTTGCGGCGGACGAGGCTGAAAGCCCGATACGCCGGATCTTGCTTCATCGCCTCGGCGACTTGGTGTCGGTCCGCGGGCTCGTGGCCGTGGCGCATCCGCCAGGCGTTGAGTGCACGTGACTCGTAGGCTTCGCGCACCTTGGGCGCCAGACGCTGCGCCACGTGGGCATTGAGATGGGCCACGACATCGAAACGCGCCCGCTCGTCGTGCTGCGCCGCCGGCAGCAGCGCATGCCGTCCGATGGTGTGCCAAGGGGCCGGGTAACTCATGGCGCGGACGGTACCGTGCCGATATGCTTTCGGGAAAATCGATTATTCTTTAGAATCGATTCGGTTTTCCCGAACATTTAACGGGCGCCACGGGCACGTTCATGCGTCACCTCAATTACACCCACCTGCTGTACTTCTGGAGCATCGTTCGCGAGGGCGGTGTCGCGGCGGCGGCGGCGGCCATGCATGTCACGCCGCAAACCGTGAGCGGCCAGGTCAAGTTGCTCGAGGAGCAACTGCAGGGCGCGTTGTTCGAAAAACAGGGTCGCCGACTCGTACCCACCGAACTCGGTCGCATTGCCTACGCCTACGCCGAAGACATCTTTCCGCGCGGGCTCGAACTCGCCAGCGTGCTGCGCGGCGCACGCACCCGCGGCAGTAGACAAGTCACGGTCGGCGTCGCCGATGCCGTCCCCAAACTCATCACCTGGCGCGTACTCGAGCCGTTGCTCGCCGGTAACGGCAAGTTCCACGTCATCTGTCACGAGGCGCCGCTCAATGCGCTGCTCGCCGACCTCGCCGCCCACCGACTCGATCTGGTGCTCGCCACGAGCGCGGTACCGACCGACTCGTCGTTCAAGGCCTACAGCCATCTGCTCGGCGAGTCGGAGATCGGTTTCTTTGCTGCCAAACCACTCGCAGAGCGTTTACGCCGCGACTTTCCACAAAGCCTGCACGATGCGCCGCTGCTGGTGCCGACCGATCGCAGCGCCAATCGGCGCGTACTCGATCTTTGGTTCGAAAAGCAGGGGATCACGCCGCGCATCGTGGGCGAGCTCGACGACAGCGCCCTCGTCAAAACTTTCGCACAACACGGCGTGGGCGCATTCGCGATCCCGCTCGCCATCGAGAAAGAAGTGACACGGCAGTACAAAGTATCGCGCGTCGGGCGGATCGAAGGGCTCAAGGCACGCTTTTACGCCATCTCGACCGAACGTCGAATCAAGCACCCAGCGCTCGCCATGATCACCGAGACCGCGCGCACGGATCTGTTCTCGCAACGGCCGAACGGCAACACTCGGGCAGAGAGCGCGGCCTGAGCACGGTCAATCGCCAGGCACGCAACTAATCGCTGCGACTCGTCGAAACGTTTTCGAGTTCGCCGCGCTCGCTCACGTCGAGACGAACCTCGATGGGTCGACAGCAGATCTGGCAATCTTCGATATAGCTGCGCGAAGCATCGGTGAGGTCGAGCATCGAGCCGTAGGGCTCGCCGCACCAAGGGCATTGCAGCTCGACGAACACGCCGAGCTCGGCGGTAGCGCCATCGGCGCCGCCACCAATACTTTGACCCGGCTCGAACACGGGCTCCAGTCCGTAGAGCGCATCGATACTCGCCGCATCGAGCGTCGTCACCTCGGCCAGAAGTTTTTTCGGATCGGCTCCCATATGCCAATGATAGACCGGCCCCTGTTAGACTGGCCTGAACGTCGCGCCGGAGGCCCGGTCATGTTTCGCAATTACACGGCGATTTTCGGCTGCAGTCTCGCCACGCTGGCGGCGGCCAACGCAACCGATATCGCGGCCGCACCGCCAACGACCCTCGCCACCAGCCACGGCGATTTTTGCGTCGTGGTGCAGCGCCTCTTGGTCGACACCCGACTGCCCATGCAGATCACGCTGCAAACCACCAAGGACGATTTCACCGCCTCGAAGGCCAGCGTCACGCCGCTAGGCATTCACCAGTTCGTCGAGCCCGATGCCTCGGGCCGACCACGGGAAATCTCCTGCAAGACCAAGACGGCCGATCACCTGCGAGCCGCGCACGGGCCGGGGGCAGCACGCGACCCGGCGCTCGCGCCGCGCAGCTGCCGCGACATCCAGCGGCGGGTGGTGCTCGACGTCTGGTCGACTCTCAAAGAAAACGAGCGCACGGTGGCCGTTCACTCGCCGCAGCGCATCATGCTCGACGCCGACTCACAGAGCTACACGGGCTCAGGCTGGATCGGCAGCCCCGCGGAGGCTTATCTGTCCGCCGACGGACGCCTGCATCTTCGGGCCTCGGCGTTGTACGCCGACTGGGAAGACTGGCGCTGGAAGATCATGCCGAAGAG
>RGYP01000166.1 GCA_010031985.1 Gammaproteobacteria bacterium | reverse complement strand
GGTGCAGGGAGACCCCTTCGGCAGGACGAGCCACGATCGCAAAGTCGTCATGATCGGATGTCAGCATCGAGACTGTAATCTACGGGAACTTTGTTACAAGATTCAACGTCTTCGCACCGGGCGCTGGACATGGCCCTCACCTGCCTGGAGATATGCGTGTTGCTGCGATTACGAGCGGATCGGCTGAATAACCGCCGCGGGGACAACATCCGCGGGAATGAGGTCGCGGTGTTTCGACTCGCAGCGCGGATCATCGCCCCGCTGGCCGCGGTCAGCACGTTGGCGCTCGCTGGCTTGTCGATCGCTTCGAGTCCGGCTTGGGCGCAGACCGAAGCCACCCCTGTCGGCTCCGCTACCGAGCCTGAAATCGAGGAAGTCACCATCGTCGGCGAGGCGGCGGGACCCGGTCTCTGGAAGGTTCGCAACGGCGACAACACGCTCTACATCCTCGGCACGCTGAGCCCGTTGCCAAAGAAAATGGCATGGCGTTCACGTGAAGTCGAAAGCGTACTGTCACGCGCGAAGCAGGTGATTCCGGCGCGCAGCGACGTCGACGCCGACATCGGACCGATCAAGGCCGTACAGCTGTACCTGCAGTACCGCAAGCTGCGCGGCAACGAGGACAAACAAACGCTGGAACAAGTTCTGCCCGCCGATCTTTATCAGCGCTTCGAGGGTCTGCGCCAAAAATATGCGCCCCGTGAGCGCGACATGCTACAACGTCGCCCGCTGCTCGCCGCCGGCGAACTGTGGAGCGAAGCGCTATCGCGCAGCGGTCTCACCGGCCGC
Source organism: Gammaproteobacteria bacterium (assembly GCA_010031985.1). Lineage (GTDB taxonomy): Bacteria > Pseudomonadota > Gammaproteobacteria > Steroidobacterales > Steroidobacteraceae > UBA964. The sequence continues at coordinate 4,178 of RGYP01000166.1, read as the reverse complement.
AACGATGTCAGCCGCAAAGTCGAAAAGCTCGCCAAGTTGAGCAAGGTGCCGATCGTGCTGCCGAAGATCTTCATCGACGACCCCAAGGGAGCCCTCGCCGAGGTTGGCCTGATCTCGCGTGATTCCGAAGTGGCGTGCATGCGCTCCACGCTGGGCCGCATGGAAAGCGATCTCGACAGCGCGCGGCGCCGCGCCGAAGCCTGGGCGGTGGGCGACATCGAGGCCTTGCGTTCGCGCGCCAGCAGCGACCAGCAAGAGGCCTGCTGGTCGGCGCTGCAACAAAGCCCGAAAATCGCTGCGATCCGTCAGCAGTTCGAGGACGAGTGGTTCAAGCTTGCGGTCAAGGCGGTCGAAACGCACGACGTCGCATTGGCGGTCGTACCGATCAGCGAGCTCTTCGGGCGGAATGGGGTGATTGCCCGGATGCGGGCGCGGGGTTATTCAGTCGACGACCCCTGAGTTGAGAACCCCAAAGCCCCTAAGTGGTCGTGAACCGACATCAACACCGCCCGTGACTGAGCGGTGAGGCAAACCGATTTTTCGCGGCGGTCGTCGCGCGAGCCGGAGTCGATTTGCAACAAGTTCAAGCGCTCCAGCCGATGTATCAGCTTGCGGCAGGACCGCTCGCCACCGAGACCGCTTTGGCGATAGACCATCACCAGCTCCGAGATCGAGGCCGATTCATGCGCCGCCGCCAGTATCAAAGCCGGTATAAAAGCCGAATTGGCGGTGAGCTCGGACGTCCTCAGCCGCGGCGGCGTTATGGCATCGGCCCCATTGATTTCGTTTTTATTCATTTCGATCCATAGTCTTATAGTTTTGGGGCCGACCTTCACAACCCCGAAGGCGAATTATGGTGTGATGATGGTCGTCCCGAGCCACTAAATAATTGATCATATTGATAGCTTTTTCTTGCCCACAAAATTGATGAATTTGTCTCATTTCAGGGGTTGCAGTTTTTGAAGACTGCCGAGGACAAAGTAATGATAACGACCAGTATTTTGGACCCGTGCGGCCGAGGAGCGCTTGCATGCCCGCCGATCTCTGCGGCGATCACCGCAATACTTAGGTGCTTCTTTGGCCTGCTCATCTTTGGTGTCTTCTTTGGCCTCCCCAGCCCACCCGTGCGCGCCCAAGAGGCCGCGAGCTGCACGATCGCCCTCAAGGCCGGGCGGCTCATCGATCCGGACCGCGGCGCAGTGCTTCGACGACAGGTGGTACGGATCGCCGGCGAGCGAATTCTCGACATCAGCGCCGACAACGACTCGGCGACGCGCGACTGTGCGCGCGTGATCGATCTGTCGGCGGCGACGGTGATGCCGGGGATGATCGACACCCACACCCACCTCACCTCCGACCCGACCATCCTGCGCTACGAACGGCTCGGACTGTCGATTCCGCGGCTTGCACTGATCGGTGCTGCCAACGCGCGCCGTACCCTGCAAGCCGGCATCACCACGGTGCGTAACCTGGGCGCCGACGGGTACGCCGATGTGGCGCTGCGCGATGCCATCAACGCCGGCGACGTCCCTGGCCCGCGGTTGGTGGTTTCGGGACCGGGCATCGGCATCACCGGCGGACACTGCGGCAGCAACCTGCTGGCACCGGAGTTTCGTCAAACCTCGCTCGGTACGGCGGATGGCCCGGACGAGGTGCGCAAGGCGGTACGGCAGAACGTCCGCTACGGCGCCGATGTCATCAAATATTGCGGTACGGGCGGCGTGTTCTCGAAGGGCACGCAGCCCGGGATGCAGCAATTCACGCCGGAGGAAGTAGCCGCGCTCGTCGACGAGGCGCACATGCACGGCCGCAAGGTTGCCGTGCACGCACATGGCGCGAGCGGCATCAAGGTCGCACTGCGCGCAGGCGTCGATACCATCGAGCATGCGAGCCTGATGGACGACGAAGGCATCGAACTCGCAAAGAAATACAAAGTGTATTTCTCGATGGACATCTACAACACCGACTACACGCAAAGTGAATCGAAGCGGCGCGGCGAACTGCCGGAATTCATCCGCAAGGACGCGATGATCGGCGAGATCCAGCGCCGCAACTTCGAGCGTGCACTCAAGGCCGGCATCCGCATGACCTTCGGCACCGACGCGGGCATCTACCCGCACGGTGACAACGCGCGCCAACTCGCAGTCATGGTGCGCTATGGCATGACGCCCATGCAGGCCATACAAGCCGCGACCGTCAATGGCGCCGATGCGATCGGTCTCGCCGAGCAGGTCGGCACGCTCAAAGCGGGTGCCTACGCCGACCTGATCGCGACCAACGACGATCCACTCGACGACATCCGTGCTCTCGAGCGCGTGGGCTTCGTCATGAAGGGCGGCGCAGTCGTTCGCGATGACCGAATCCGCTAGAGGGGTGACGGCGATGTTCGTCGCCGTCGCCGCCTTTTCGTTGATGGACGCGCTGCTCAAATTGTTTGCTGCGCACTATCCGCCCATCCAGGTGACGGCCATCCGTGCCTTGGCTTCTCTGCCTTTCCTGCTGGTTCCGCTCTGGTATCGCGGCCGGCTCGCAGAGTTGCGACCGCAGCGCATCGGACTGCACCTGCTCCGCGGCGCACTCGGTATCCTGATGCTCGTGACCTTCATCATGGCCTTGCGCGATGCCTCGTTATCCTCCGTGTATTCACTCTACATGTCGGCACCACTGCTGATCGCCGTGCTCGCAGCGCTGCTCCTCAAAGAAAAAGTGGACGTCGGTCGTTGGTTGGCGATCGTGGTGGGTTTGATCGGCGTGCTGATCATCCTGCAGCCGCGACCGGACGGCTTGCCGCTGCTCGCCGGACTGACGGCGGCGTTGTCCGCCCTGTGCTACGCCTTCGCGGCGATCACTGCACGGATCCTGACCCGTAGCGAAAAATCCCCCGCGATCGTCTTCACGTTCCTGCTGATCATCGCCCTGGTTGCGGGCGCCATTGCCATGCCGAACTGGATCCCCATCCGCGACACCGATTGGTGGTTGATCGTGGCTGCGGGCGGTTTCGGCGCCGCGGGCCAGCACTACATCACCGAGGCGTTCCGTCATGCGCCCGCTGCCGTCGTGGCACCGGTCGAGTACACGGCCTTGCTCTGGGGTATCGCAATCGACTGGGCAGCGTGGTCGTTGTGGCCGAACAGCACCGTGCTCGGCGGTGCCTCGCTCGTCATCGCCGCCGGTATTTACGTCGCGTGGCGCGAGCAGCGCCCGTGAGTTGCGAATCGTGACCGCAGCGCCCGTCAGTCTGTACCTGCGTTTGACGGGCGTCGCCGCACTTTGGGGCGGCACCTTCATCGCCGGGCGCATCGCTGCGCCCGAGCTGCCGCACTTCACGATTTCGGCGCTGCGATTCTGGACCGCGTTCGCGATCCTGTTGCCGCTGCTTTTGTTGAGCGAGCGTGGTCTGCCGCCTTTGCGTCGACGCGATCTCGTCTATTCCGCGCTACTCGCGCTCAGCGGACTCGTGACCTACAACCTGCTTTTTTTGGGTGCGCTGGAATTGATCCCCGCAGGGCGTACCGCCCTCGTGGTCGCCCTCAACCCGATTCTGACCGCAGTCACCATGGCGCTGGTCTTCGGTGAACGCCTGCCGGCTTTTCGCTGGCTCGGCATCGTCACTGCGCTCACCGGTGTGGTGATCGTGCTCGCCAAAGGAAATCCGACGTTACTTTTGCAACGAGTGGGCCGTGGCGAATTGTTGATGCTGGGTGGTGCAGCCTGCTGGGCCCTCTACTCGGTGCTAGGCCGGTTCGCACTCGGCGGTGAATCGCCGGTCTCACCACTCGCGCTGACCACCGTGACCACCTTCTGGGGTGCATCGATGCTCTCGTTGGGCATGCCTTTCGAGTGGTCGCAGTGGCAAGCGAGCGAGGTCTCGGTCGCGGCTTGGGCCTCGATCGTCTATCTTGGCGCCGGCGGCACGGCGCTGGGCTTCGTCTGGTACGCGCAGGGCCTGCAGCAGCTCGGGGCTGCGCGCACTGCAGTATTCAACAACCTGGTGCCGGTGTTCGGAGTACTGCTCGGAACCTTGCTGCTGGACGAGGTGTTGCTGGCCTCGATGGTCGTCGGCGGGCTGGTTGCGCTGGCCGGGGTCTCGCTGACCAACTGGAGCCGCGCGCGCTGAGGGTACCGCCGCCCTCGGGTCTGCAGGTCATGGCAAATCAGGCACTTGCGATGCGAGGCGT
>RGYP01000165.1 GCA_010031985.1 Gammaproteobacteria bacterium | reverse complement strand
CGGCCCAGGCGTCGTCGAAAAACGCGGCGCCGGGGCCGGATGCACCAAACCGTCCTGCTCCAAAAAGGCGTCGCGCGCCAGGTTGTGCGGATGCCGTCGCGCCTCGTCGAAATCGAGCACGGGAGCGAAACAGACGTCGCTGCCCTCGAGCAGCGCACACCACTCCTCGCGCGTACGTCGCCGCACCGCGTCAGCGACGCGTTCGCGCAGCTCGGGCCACTGCCGGCCATCCATCTGCGTGGCGGCGAGTTGCGGATCGAGCTCGAGCGCCCGCAACATCGCGGCGTAGAACGGCGGCTCGATGCTCGCCAAAGTAATCCACTTGCCGTCGGCACACTCGAAGACGCCATAGAAATGCGCGCCGCCATCGAGCAGATTTTCGCCGCGCCTGCCCGGCCACCAACCGCCAGAGCGCATGCCCCAGATCAAGGAAGCCAGCGACGAAGCGCCATCCACCATCGCGGCATCGACCACCTGCCCGCGCCCGCTGCTGCGCGCCTCGATGACGGCCGCCAGCACGCCAAACGCCAGCAGCATGCCGCCGCCTGCGAAATCACCTAAAACATTGAGCGGCACCACCGGCCCACTCGTCCGCGTACCGATGGCATCGAGCACGCCCGTGATCGCGATGTAATTGAGGTCGTGTCCGGGGGCTTGCGCCAAAGGCCCCTGCTGACCCCAGCCCGTGACGCGGCCGAAGACGAGTCGTTGATTGAGCGCCTGGCAGTCCACGGGTCCGAGGCCGAGCCGCTCCAGGACCCCCGGCCTGAAACCCTCGATGAGCGCATCGCTTCGTCCCACGAGTCGACGTACGACATCGAGTGCCGCCGGGTTTTTGAGGTTGAGTGCGATGCTGCGCCGTCCGCGACCGAGCACCCGATGACCGGGGTCCATGCGAGTCGCGTCGTGACGATCGATCCGGATCACCTCGGCGCCGAGGTCAGCGAGCAACATGCCCGCATAGGGTGCGGGACCGATCCCGGCAAACTCGACCACCTTCAACGTGGAAAGCGGGCCAGATGAGCCATCCGTCACAGTCAAGTACGCCCCCTGCCCCAAATCCTGTGAATTCAGGGGGTAATACTATCGCGATTCGCAAAAAAAGGTCTTGTTTTTTACGCAATTAGCGGGTGTCGGTCGATGCCCGTAGCAGGGGGTCGGGAGAATCGACCGTCTGCATCCGCCCGACGTCGAAGCGCAGGAGCCCGAGCACCGTCGTGTACATCAACGCCCCGCCGCGATCGCATTTGATCCCCGTGAAGGCCCCGTTGAAGAGCGGATCAGCGCCCGACGCGATACTCATCACGAGCTCGCCACGATCGAGGTCGAATCCGAGATGATAGAGCTCGCCCGGCCGCGCGACGAATCCGCCATTGACGATCACCATGCGGCTGCCGCCGCTGATCATGGGCACTGTGGCGACGGTGCCGACGTCGGAGCGCTGCCAGAGCGCCTGCCAGCGGTCCTGATCGGCGTTCCAGCGCAACATGGCCACTCCCCGAGGCAGCGGGCGAGTGAGCCCCGTCAGCAAACCGCGAGCATAGGAACCGCGCGCTTTGATCGGCGGCGCGCTCTTGTCCGGAACGGCGTTGAGAACGAACGCATAAGACCCATAGGTCACGACCGACTGCTCGGACTGCACCGTCGCGAGTTCGGGACCCATGTCGACTTCGAGCTGGTCGGCAATGCGCGGGTCGACTCCGGGTTGCGATCGCCGCTGCTTGGGGATTGCATTACGCCAGAACGCCACGAGCCGCATCTTGCGACGACCGTCGGTGAGCACGACGAGTTCGTCCTCACCGCGCCCGAAGCCCATCAGCGTCGGCGTTGCTCCCGTGCCGTCGGCGATCTTGCCGACCGGCAGACGCTCGCCGGCGTCGTAGCGCGCCGACCACGCGCCGGCGCCCGCGTCCGAGTGGATACGACCGCGAGCATCGACCACCAATCTGTACATTTTGCGATTCGAGGCGACATAGACCGCGCCCCCTTTTGCCTCGCGGCTGGTCGCGAAACTGTTGCTGAAGACTTCTTCGGTTTCGGGCGTTCTGTAGACATCGATCAAACGCAGACTGCGCCGATCGAGGGTCGCAATCTTTCCTCCTACGGTGTTGATCACGAGGAAGCCGTTGAAGGTCATCCCCAGCCCGAACACGCTGTCGGTCTGGAAGATGGTGCGCTCGCGGACTTTGGCATCGTCGAACAAAGAATCTGGCAATGTCACCTGCAGGGGTTCGCGCAGGGGTGAGACCGGATCGGTCGGATCGCCCTGATCGATACGCAGCAGCCCGCGCGCGTTGGCACCGATGAAAGCGTGGTCGGCAGTGATCAAAGAATAAAGCACACCGTGCGCCACCTGATCCTCGACTGCACTCGACAAACGATTAGGCTGTCGATCGAGATAATCGACCACGGCCTGCTCGTCACGTGCGGCGATCAGAGCTCGCAGGTCCTCGGCCTGTTGCCGCCGCAGATCGTCGGTGGGCATTACATAGTCGGGCAGCCGGTGTGCGACCGATCGTCGATCGACCTCGCGTAGCGTCCCCTGCTCGCGCACGAACTTGCGCAGCGTCGTGCCCGCGAAAAACCAGTGGACTTCGCGGCCCGCGACGAGCGCACTGTAGTGCGGAATGCCGAGCGCCTCACCGGGCACCCACTCGTAACTGTCCGGCGTCACGCGATAGTGACCACGCGGCACGGCGATCGCCGTGCTGTCGGTCGCCGCGTCGTTCCAGTGACTTTGATTGTTGAACTCGCGCGCCAGGAAAGGATTCGAGGGCGGCTCGATCGGCGCCGCCATCGCCGATACCCAAAGCCACGATACCGCCAGCCACAGCCACGACCATATCGCAGTCGGTCGCAACGAGGTCGGTCGCAACCCACGGTACGTTCGATTCACGATTCAGCTGACCGCGGATTCGAGCATCGTGATGGTGCCGGCATCGGCATCGAGCTCGACCTGCACGCCGACTGGCAAGGTGAACTGCTTGCCGATGTGACCGAACATGGCGCCGTAATACGCGGGCACCCCGAGCGGCTTGACGTGATCGTCGAGGATGTCGGGGATGGTGAGCGATCCGAAGCCCTCCCCGGGCGTGCATTTGCTGCAGGTGCCCCACACGAACCCTTTGATCTGATCGAGAATCCCGGCGAGTTTCAGCTGTACCAGCATGCGATCGATACGGTACGGCGCCTCTTGCACATCCTCGACGAACAGAATCGCATCTTTGAAATCTGGCACGTACGGTGAGCCGAGAATCGCAGTGAGCACCGTGAGATTGCCGCCGATGAGTTTGCCGCGCGCCTTGCCGGGAGTGATCGCCCGCGTGCGATCGTCGGAGGGCACGATGGTGCTCGAAGTGTCCTGCGGATTGGCGAAGGTGACAGCTTCGCCTTTCCAGGTCACACGCTGCAACCACTCGACGTTCGTCCGATTCCACTCGCTGGCGCCGTTTGGACCATGGAAGGTGACGAGATTCGTTTTCGCATGCAGCGACAGCAGCAGCGCCGTGATGTCGCTGTAGCCGATCAGAATCTTTGGGTTGCGCGCGATCGCGTCCCAGTCGAGCAAGGGCAGCAGGCGCGCCGCACCCCAACCGCCACGAATGCAGTGAATGGCTTTGACTTCCGGATCACGAAACAAGTCGTTGAGATCGGCTGCCCGATCGGCATCGCGGCCTGCGAGGTACCCGTAACGATCGAACACGTGACGACCGAGCTTGCCCTTCAGGCCGAGCACCGCTAGCGCCTCGAGCAGAATGTCGACGTCGATCGGATCCCAATTGGCGCTGGAGGGAATCATCAAACCGATGGTGTCGCCGGAGACGATGCGTGGCGGTTTGACGAGGCGCGGCGGACTCGCGACCGGGCCTTTGGCGGGTTTGCGCGTGGACCCGTCGCGCGCGGCGACCGGTCCGGTCATGAGCGGGGACAGAGCCGCGAGCGTCGCGGCGGTCAAGGCTTGGCGTCTCGAAAACATGCTGCGCTCCGGCAACTGCGGCTACCCTTCGGCCGCGCTGGAAGTATACGCGCGACTACAATCGGCACATGACACACGAGACCGAAACCCACCGCAGCCGCCGACGTTTTACCGTGATTGCCATCGCCTCACTCGGTCTCGCGATGCTCTCGATGGCCAAAGAAGCCGCTGCAAACCCCGCGAATGCGACGATCACGGTGTTTGCCGCCGCTTCACTGACCGACGCGCTGACCGAAGCTGGCGCGCAATTCAGCGCGCGGCACAACCTCACCGTGCGCCACTCTTTCGCCTCGAGCGCGCAGATCGCGCGACAGCTCGCCGCCGGCGCGCCAGCGGATCTTTTCATTTCGGCGGATACCGAGTGGATGGACTACGCCATCGAACGCAAGCTGGTACGTGCCGAGACCCGACGCATGCTCGCCGGCAACGCCCTCGCGATCATCGCGCCGGCGAACGCCACCGAACCCATCCGCGCCGGCGACTGGCCAGCTGCGCTGGGCTCGGGCCGGCTGGTGACCGGCGATCCCGACTCAGTACCTCTCGGTCGCTATGCCCGCGAAGCACTGCAATTCTTAGGCCTGTGGTCGCAACTCGGACCGCGCATCGCTCGCGCCGAAAATGCCCGGGCGGCACTCGCGCTCGTGGCACGGGGCGAAGCACCGCTCGGCATCGTCTATACGAGCGACGCACTCGGCGAATCGCGCGTGCGCGTGGTTGCACGCATCGATCCGCGCGCGCATACGGCCATCGTCTATCCGGCAGCGATCGTCACCGGCGCCGATCCATCGGCGGCGGCATACCTCGATTTTTTGACCAGTCCCGACGGACAAAAGATTTTTGAACGCCACGGCTTTACGCGCCTCGGAGCTGGACGATGACCGCCACCACGCAAGTACTAACATCGATCGGGTACGGCAGGTAACATCGCGTCATGGCAACCGTCACCCCGTCCAAAGACCACGACGCGCGACCCCGGGCAAGGATTCTGTCGCAGCGTGCCGAC
>RGYP01000164.1 GCA_010031985.1 Gammaproteobacteria bacterium | reverse complement strand
GAGAACGATAAAACCGGGTCGACCGACTCGTCCGCCGCGCCCGCCTCGGCGCTCACGCGTTGGTATGTATTGCTCGTCATGGTGGGCGTCTACTCGCTCAGCATCGCCGACCGATACGTCATCTCTACCCTGCTCGAGCCGATCCGCCTCGAACTGCAACTGACCGACTCCGGGATCGCCTTTCTGACGGGCGTGTCGCTGGCCTTGTTCTACGTGTTGTTCGGTTTCCCGATGTCCTGGCTCATCGACCGCTACAGCCGACGAAACATCATCGCCCTCTCGGTCATCGCCTGGTCGGCCATGACCACCTTTTGCGGTCTTGCACAAAATTACTGGCAACTGCTCATCTCGCGCATCGGCGTCGGCGTGGGTGAGGCGGGCGGCACACCGGGCGCGAGCTCGATCCTCTCCGACTACTTCCCGGCCGCGCAGCGCCCCATGGCCCTCACCGTGTTCGCACTCGGCGCCTCCATCGGCGCCTGGGTCGGAGCCGACGTCGCCGGCCAAATCGCCGACCTCTACGGTTGGCGTTCGGTATTTCTTTGGCTCGGCATCCCGGGAGTCGTTTTCGGTCTGCTGATCCTCTTCACCATACGCGAACCGCGCCGCGGGCAGCTCGATCTCAACGCCGCCGAAAAAGCGCCCGACTTCATGACCACGATGCGTTATCTCTGGACGCAGCGCTCGGCCGTGCACGTGATGATCGGCAGCGCGCTCACCGCGCTCTGGGGCTGGGGTCTCATCTGGTGGACTCCGACTTTCCTGATGCGCAATTTCGGGCTCACCGCGGGCGAAGCCGGTACCCTGACCGGTCCGATGCACCTGGTCGGCGGCAGCCTCGCCACGGTGTTCACCGCCTGGTTGGTGGCACGCCCCTCCATGGCCGACCCGCGACGCGTGGTCTGGCTGATGGGTGCGGTCATCGGCGTGGCCACCGTGGTGTCGTGGTTCATCTACACGAGCAACTCGCTCGCCACCATCGAGATTCTGTTCTGGATTTTCATTCCCTCGATCTATTTCTATATCGGACCCTGCTTTGGCCTGCTGAACAATCTTGCCGAACCGCGCATGCGAGCGATCTTCTGCGCCTCGACTTTGTTCGTGGCCAACGTCGGCAACCTCATCATTGCGCCGCAACTCGTCGGTTGGCTGAGCGACTCGTACCTCGCGGACGGCATGAATAACGCGCAATCTTTGCGCACGGCGATGCTCTGGCTAGTGCCCACGGGGCTCTGGGCCACTTTCCATTATTTTTGGTCGGCGCGACAGATCGTCAGCGATCAAGTGCGGGCGACCGGCATCGACCCGGTGGCCGAGGTGCGCGCATGACCGCAGTGCGTACGAGACGCCGCGTAGCGCTGCTGGCGTGCTTGCTGAGCGGCTGCGCTTCGCTCGCCAATGCCGCCGGCGGCACGCTGCGCATCATCACCTGGGCCGATTACGTGCCCGCCGACGTCGTCGCGCAGTTCACCAAAGAAACCGGCATCAAAGTCGAAGTGGCACTCTCCAACAACGAGGAGATCATCTCCAAGCTGCGCGCCACCCGCGGCGCGGGCTTCGATCTCGCACAACCCTCGCAAGACCGCATCCTCGGACCGCAACAAGAGTTCGGTATCTACAAGCCGATCGATCTTGCCAAGGTTCAAGTCGATCGTATCCAGCCCGATTTGCTCGCGACCGTGCGCCGCAATGCCACCATCGGCGGCCGTCTCTATGCCCTGCCCTACGTCTGGGGCGCCGAAGGGCTGGTGGTCAACACCAAGCGCACGCAGATCAATGATTATCTCGATCTCTGTCGCGCCGATCTTCGCGGTCGTACCTCTGTGCGCCTGCGCCGCCCGACGCTGATGGCCTTCGCCTTTGCGATGGGCAAAGATCCGTTCGCGCTCTACAGCGACACCAAAGCCTATACCGCACTGATGGAACAAGTCGGTGCACGCCTCATCGCCTGCAAGGCCAACTTCCGTTTCTTCTTCGACAATCGCGATCAACTCCTGAACGGCATGCGCTCGGGAGAATTGCACGCCGCGATGATGTGGGACTCGGGCGGCTGGAAACTGAACCGCGAAAATCCGGACATCAAATTCATCGCGCCGAAATCGGGGGCGCTCGGTTGGCTCGACACCTACGCACTGCCGGCTCGCGGCAAGAACGAGGCGGCAGCCTACGCCTGGATCAACTTCACCCTGCGACCCGAGATCGCGGCGCGCATCGCCAAGTCCATAGGTAATTTTTCGGCGGCCAAGGGCGCCGATCAACTCACCGACCCGGTGCTGCGTGCGCAGTTCGCGGCGAGCTTTCCGGAGGGCTTCAAGAGCGTGCGCTGGTATCCGGCGATTCCGCCCGGACTCGAAGAAATCGAGGGGCGAATACTCGATCGCGTCAAGGCGGCCAAATAAATCGCGGCCCGCATGACGACGTTCGACCTCGAAGCCAAGGGTCTCAGCAAGCACTTCGGCACGCACACGGCCGTCGATGCGCTGTCGTTCGGCGTCGAGCGCGGCAGTTTTTTCTCGATCCTCGGCCCCTCGGGCTGCGGCAAAACCACCCTGCTGCGCATGATCGCGGGCTTCGTCGAACCTGACGCCGGCGACGTCGAAATTGGCGGTCGCAGCATGCGCGGCGTGCCGCCCAATCGCAGGCCCGTGAACATGGTGTTCCAGCAGCTCGCGCTGTTTCCGATGATGTCGGTAGGCGAAAACGTGGCCTATGGGCTCGCACGGCGCGGGGTGAGGCGCGCCGATCGCGAGCGCAAGGTAGACGAAATGCTCGAGCGCGTCGGTCTGCCCGGCTCGGCCGCGAAGCGGGTCGATCAGCTCTCGGGCGGACAGCGACAGCGCGTGGCCATCGCGCGCAGTCTGGTGCTCGAACCGACGCTGCTGCTGCTCGATGAACCTTTGGGTGCGCTCGATCTCAAACTGCGCGAACGCATGAAGATCGAGCTCAAACAATTGCAGGCTGCATTCGGCACCACCTTCGTCTACATCACCCACGATCAATCCGAAGCGCTGGTGCTCTCCGATCGCGTCGCGGTCATGAACGGCGGTCGCTTCGAGCAGGTCGGCACGCCGCAGGAGCTCTATTACTCGCCCGCGACACCTTTCGTCGCCGGTTTCGTCGGCGCCAACAACCGCATCGAGGGACGTGTGACGAGCATCGACGGCGATCTCGTCGAGGTTCGCTCTGAATCGGGCTGGGCCGTGCACGCGCGTCGGCAAGGTGCGCTGCGACTCGGCGACGCGGCAGCAGCCTTCGTTCGCCCCGAAGTCGCCGTGCTCGGTCGCTCGATGGCCGATCTTGCACTCGCCGAACCCGCGGCCGTGCATCGCGGCACGGTCGAGAGCCTGCTGTTCGATGGCGCCAATTCCGTCGTGCTGCTGCGCGAGCAAGCAAGTCGCTGCGAATTCCGCGTCGCTCTGCCGCAAACGGGACGCTATGCCGACTTGAAGGTGAACGAACCGGTGCTGTTCAGCTTCGCTGCGGATCGCGCCGTGTGCTTTGCCACCGGGTCTGCGCATGGCTGAGACCACGACTCAGGCATCGCAACGCCTCATTCTTTGGTTGCTGCTCGCGCCCGCACTGATCTGGCTTTTGGGGCTGATCCTGCTGCCGCATCTCGATCTCGCCCTGCTGTCGCTGCGCGAGCGTACCGGCCCGGGCGAATATGCCTTCGGGCTCGCGCAATACCGCACGTTTTTCAGCGAACCGCTGTACTGGGACGTGTTCGTTCGTACCGCGACGCTGTCCGTGATCGCCACGGCCCTGACGCTGCTGCTCGCCTTTCCGATCGCCTGGACCATCGCCAAACTCACCCGCGGCCGCCTCAGCGCATTGCTCTTTGCCGTATGCCTGATTCCTTTCTGGGTCAGCGAGACCGTGCGCACGCTCGGCTGGATGATCCTGCTGCGTGAAACGGGCGTCCTGCCGAGCCTGCTGGTGACGCTCGGCGTCACCGAAGTGCCGATCGAGATGCTATATCGCGACGCCACCATCCTGGTCGGACTCGTCTACACGTCGCTGCTCTTCATGGTGGTGCCGCTCTACGGCAGTCTCGAGAGTCTCGACGATTCTTTGATCGAGGCAGGCTACGACCTCGGCGGCAACGGTTGGACCGTGCTGCGCACCGTGGTGATCCCGCATGCCGCCCCCGGCATCACGGCGGGCTGCATCGTGGTGTTCATGCTGACGCTCGGCAACTATCTCACCGCCTCGCTGCTCGGCGGCAAGAATTCGCTCTGGTTCACCGAGCAGATCTACACGCAGTTCATCACCCGCTTCAATTGGGAACAGGGTGCGGCCTTCGGCTTCCTGCTGCTCGCGCTGTCGAGCGTGATGGTCTGGATCGGTCTGCGCTTGAGCGGACAAAGATTTTCGGACGTGATGAGTCGCACATGATTCCCTCGCTCCCCCGCCCGCTCTGGCTGCGCGCTGCGACGATGCTGTTCGTGCTGGCGTTCCTGCTGTTTCTGTTCATGCCGCTTGCGACCGTGGCGGTTTTCGCCTTCAACGATGCACCCTATCCGGCACCGCCGTGGCAGGGCTTCACGCTCGATTGGTTCACCGGCAACGAATCACGGGGTCGGACCGGACTTTTCAGCGATCAGGAATTGCTCGGCAGCATCCTCATCAGCATGCTGGTGGCGAGCTGGGTCACGGTGCTCTCGGTGACCGTCGGCACGACGAATGCATTTTTGATGGAGCGCATGACCTTCCGCGGTCAGGGTGTGCTCGCGCTCCTGATGCTGGTGCCACTCGTGATTCCCGGCGTGATCCTCGGCATCTCCATCTTGGCCTTCGCGAGCCGCGTCGCGGACCTGCTGGGCGATGTCGCCGGCTTCGAGGCCGAGTTCCTGAGACCGGGCCTGCCCCTCGTGGTGCTCGGGCAGGTGTCCTACATCATCGCTATTTCGACTTTGACCATCAGCGCCCGCTTGAAGCGCTTCGATCGCACGCTCGAAGAGGCCGCCTACAACCTCGGTGC
>RGYP01000163.1 GCA_010031985.1 Gammaproteobacteria bacterium | reverse complement strand
GAAGCCGAAGCCGGCGGTGGCGCCCTCCAATCTCGCCGTGGTCGGTCGTTATCTGCTCTCGCCGGCGATCTTCGATCACCTCGAACGCATCGGCGCCGGTGCGGGCGGTGAGATCCAATTGACCGATGGCATTGCGCGCTTGCTGCACGAAGAGGCGGTGTACGCCTATCGCTTCGCGGGTACCCGCTACGACTGCGGCAGCAAGCTCGGCTACCTGCAGGCGACCGTGGCCTATGCGCTCGCACACCCGGCGCTAGGCGGCGACTTTAGAGCGCACCTGCGCAAAGTCGTTGCTGCGGGTTCGCGGCAGGGACGGCCGCGGCAGAAATAAACGGCGCCCATCTTGGCGACTCCCGGCGGACGCTGCGATCGGCGAGAATACCTGCCTGGTTTTTCCTGAGGAGTCACCGTCGATGTTGCCCTATGTATCGCCGTGGATGGACGAGGAGCTCACGCTCTTTCGCGAAAGCGTGTCGCGGTTCGTCGAGACGGAGATGGTGCCGAACGATCCGAACTGGCGACGGCAGCATGGCGTCGGTCGCGAGATCTGGCGCAAAGCCGGCGAGATGGGTTTGTTGTGTCTCGATCTGCCCGCCGAATACGGCTGCGGCGGCGGCGACTTTCGTCACGAGGTGGTGTTCTACGAGGAGCTCGCACGGCGTGGCATTTCGGGCTTTGGTCAGGGCGTGCACAGCATGTGCGCGCACTACGTATTCAATTACGGCACCGACGAGCAGAAACGGCGCTGGCTGCCACGCCTCGCCAAGGGCGAGTTGATCGGCGCGATCGCCATGACCGAGCCCGGTGCGGGCTCCGATCTGCAGGGCGTACGCACGCGAGCCGTGCTCGAGGGCGATCACTATCGCATCAACGGCTCAAAGATTTTCATCACCAACGGCGGACAGGCGTCGCTCCTGATGCTGGTGACGCGCACCAATCCCGAGGAGCGCAAGCGGGGCTTGTCGCTGATCATGGTCGAGACCACCGACCTTGCGGGGTATCGCGTGGGTCGGGTGCTCGACAAGATGGGCATGGTGGCCCAAGACACCGCCGAGTTGTTCTTCGAGGACGTGCGCGTGCCGGCCGATTGCCGGCTCGGCGCCGAAGAGGGCCTCGGCATGTACCAGCTGATGGGCGATCTGCCCTATGAGCGGTTGGTGATCGCGCTCTGCGGCGTGGCCGCCATGGAGGGCGCCGTCGCCGAGACCTCGAAGTACGTCAAAGAAAGAAAGGCCTTCGGGCAGCCGATCGGCAACATGCAGACCGTACGTCACAAGCTCGCCGAGATCGCGACGGTGACGCGCGTCGCGCGCGTTTTCGTCGACGACTGCATCGGCAAGCTGCTCGCCGGCAAGCTCGACACCGAGACTGCCTCAATGGCCAAATATTGGGTCACCGACATGCAGCAGCAGGTGATCGACGAATGCGTGCAGTTGCATGGCGGCTACGGCTACATGAACGAATATCTCGTCTGCCGCATGTTCGCCGACTCGCGGGTGCAGCGCATTTACGGCGGTACCAACGAAATCATGAAAGAACTCATCTCACGTTCAGTCTAGGGAGCAGGGAAGCATGGCGCTCGAACTCGTACCGACCGGCAAGGATGTGCCGAACGACATCAACGTAATCATCGAAATTCCGAAGGACGCGGACCCCGTCAAATACGAGGTCGACAAGGCGACCGGCGCGATCTTCGTCGATCGCATCCTCTCGACCCCGATGCGTTATCCCTGCAACTACGGGTACGTGCCGCACACGCTCTGTGGCGATGGCGACCCCGCTGACGTGCTCGTGATTCTGCCGTTGCCATTGGTGCCGGGTTCGGTCATCCGTTGTCGACCCGTCGGCGTGATGATGATGCAGGACGAAGCCGGTTCCGACGAAAAGCTGCTGGCCGTTCCCGTCGACAAGGTGTTCAACGGTTATGGTCACGTGCACGACATCAGCCAGGTGTCCAAGCACTGGCTAGAGCGCATCGGCCATTTCTTTCAGCACTACAAAGATCTCGAGCCCGGCAAGTGGGTGAAGATCAGCGGCTGGGGTGACGCGGCACAGGCGCGGAAGATCGTTGTCGACGCCGTCGAGCGCTTCAAGGCATCCCCTGACGAGATGCATTACTGACGGTGTGGATGGCTCCCCGGGTTGGACTCGAACCAACGACCTGCGGATTAACAGTCCGACGCTCTACCGACTGAGCTACCGGGGAATGGTCGGTCAAAAGAGGCGCGCATTCTCTGGAAAGCGCCGCGGCACGTCAAGTCGGGCCGCGGCGCGTCACGCTGCGCCGAGAAAACGCCGTAGCCTGCCGACGGCGTCCTGCAACAGATCCAGGCGGGTCGCAAACGACAGGCGCATGTGCCCGGGAGCGCCGAAGGCGCTGCCCGGCACGACCGCGATCCCGACCTCATCGAGCAACGCATCGCAAAATGCGGTGTCGCTGGCGTCGCCGCGCCTCTGCATCGCGCCACGGATATCGGCGAAGGCGTAGAACGCCCCGGACGCGCGCAGGCAGCTGACGCCCGGCAGCGCATCGAGGGCGGGCACGAGGTAATCGTGACGTTGCCGGTACTGTGCGCACATCTCGCGCACGATCGCCGGATCGGCGCGCAGTGCCGCCACCGCCGCGTGTTGCGAGATGCTTGAGGGATTCGAGGTGCTCTGTCCCTGGATGGTAGCCATCGCGGCGATGATCTCGGCGGGGCCGCCGCAATAGCCGATACGCCAGCCGGTCATCGCGTGGCTCTTCGACACCCCGTTGATGGTGACGGTGCGCGCGTACAGATCGGGTACCACTTGCGCGAGCGTGCTGAAGGACTCGCTCGCCCACCAGATCGTCTCGTACATGTCGTCGGTGCCGATCACGATGCGCGGATGCGCGCGCAGCACCTCACCCAACGCCTGCCATTCGCGGCGCGTGTACGCCGCCCCGGTCGGATTCGATGGCGAGTTGATGAGCAACAAGCGGCTGCGGGGCGTGATCGCAGCCTCGAGTTGTGCGGCGCTGATTTTGTAGCCCTGCTCGGGACCCGTGCCGAGAAACACGGGCTGCGCATCGGCGAGCCGCACCATATCGGGATAAGACACCCAGTAGGGCGCGGGGATCAGCGCCTCATCGCCCGGGTCGAGCACCGCCAGACAAAGATTGAACAAGGTTTGCTTGGCGCCGCAGGACACGAGGATCTGCCGACGCTCGTAGCGAAGCTCGTTGTCGCGAAGGAATTTGTCGCGGATAGCGTCTTTGAGGGCAGGCGTGCCGCCGACGTCGGTGTAGCGTGTCTGACCTGTGCGTATGGCCTCCATGCCGGCTGCGGCGACCTCGACCGGCGTGTCGAAATCGGGCTCGCCGGCCGTCAGGCTGATGATGTCGTGGCCCTCGGCCCGAAGCGCGGCGGCGCGTGCCGTGGCGGCCAGGGTCGGTGAAGGCTTGACGCGTTGCACGCGCTGCGAAACAGGCAAAGGCATATGCGGATATAGTAGACCTTGCATGAGCGAATTTCGGCTTGAATCGGCATATCAACCGGCGGGTGATCAACCGACGGCGATCGCGGCCCTGACTGACGGGCTGCGCAGCGGGCTTGCGCACCAGACCCTGCTCGGGGTCACCGGTAGCGGCAAGACCTTCACCATTGCCAACGTGATCGCGGCGGTGCAGCGACCCACGCTCGTGCTGGCGCACAACAAGACGCTCGCCGCGCAGCTCTACGGCGAGTTCCGCGAATTTTTTCCGCACAACGCCGTCGAGTACTTCGTGTCGTACTACGACTACTACCAGCCCGAGGCCTACGTTCCCTCGAGCGACACCTACATCGAAAAAGACGCCTCGATCAACGAGCATATCGAGCAGATGCGCCTGTCCGCCACCAAGGCGCTTCTCGAGCGCCCCGACGCCATCATCGTCGCGACTGTCTCCTCCATCTACGGTCTCGGCGACCCGCAAGCGTATCTCGCCATGGTGCTGCACCTCGTGCGTGGCGAAATCCTCGATCAAAGAAAGCTGTTGCGACGTCTTGCCGACATGCAATACACGCGCAACGAGGTCGATTTTTCGCAGGGTACGTTTCGGGTGCGCGGCGACGTGGTCGACATTTTCCCGGCCGAATCCGAGCGCGAAGCGCTGCGGGTCGAGCTGTTCGACGAGACCATCGAGTCGCTGGCCGTGTTCGATCCGCTGACGGGCGAGATCAAACGCAAACTGCCGCGCTACACGGTGTACCCGGGCACTCACTTCGTCACGCCCAAAGAGCGTTTGATCGGCGCCATCGATCTCATTCGCGAGGAACTGCGTCTGCGACTTGCCGAACTGCGCGCCGCCGACAAGTTGGTCGAGGCGCAGCGTCTCGAGCAGCGCACCATGTTCGACATGGAGATGATGAAAGAGGTCGGCTATTGCGCGGGCATCGAGAACTACTCGCGCTATCTGTCGGGACGCGAACCCGGTGAGCCGCCGCCTTGCCTCTACGATTACCTGCCGCCCAATGCCCTGCTGATCGTCGATGAAAGTCACCAGACGCTGCCGCAGCTCGGTGCAATGTACAAAGGCGATCGTTCGCGCAAAGAAACCTTGGTCGAGTACGGCTTTCGTCTGCCCTCGGCGCTCGACAACCGTCCGCTGCGTTTCGAGGAGTGGGAGCGTACCGCTCCCCAGATGATCTTCGTCTCGGCCACGCCGGGGGACTACGAGGCGCGACATGCCTCCCAGGTCGTCGAGCAGGTGGTGCGGCCGACCGGTCTCGTCGACCCGGAAGTGGAAGTGCGGCCCGTGCGTACGCAGGTCGATGACGTACTGTCGGAGATTTTGCGGTGCGTCGAGCGCGGCGAGCGCGTGCTCATCACCACGCTCACGAAACGCATGTCGGAAGACCTCACCGAATATCTCGACGAGCATGGGGTCAAAGTGCGCTACCTGCACTCGGACATCGAGACCGTCGAGCGCAGCGAGATCATCCGCGATCTGCGCCTCGGTGTGTTCGACGTGCTGGTCGGCATCA
>RGYP01000162.1 GCA_010031985.1 Gammaproteobacteria bacterium | reverse complement strand
CGCGGCAGTTGTCGCAGCGCTCGACGTCGACGATGAGATTCCATTTCTTTGACATCAGGCGATCTCCGCGCGCGGTTGCCAGGTGTCGACGCCGGTCCACTTCTCGATCTGGATCAGCGTGGTGTTCGGGCGAATGCCGTGGGTTTTGCGAGCGATGGCTTTGCTCGGGTTCAGCATGTTGATGCAACCACCGAGATCGGTGGATTTGCCCGGCTCGCCCGCCGGGCGGTACTCGGCCGAGGCCGTCGAGGCCGAGACCACGCCGGGGCGCAGTCGATCGGTGATTTGCGCGGCACAGACGACCGAGCCGCGGTTGTTCCACAAGCGAATGAGATCGTCGTCGCGGATGCCGCGCGCGGCGGCATCCTCGCGATTGATGCGGGCGACCAAATAATAGTGACCGTCCTTCAAGACGCGATGCTCGCGGATGTCGCGCACGCTGCAGCCTTCGTCATCACCCATGAGGTGAAAGGGGTAACGCGAGTGCGGTGACAACAATTGCAGCGGAAACTCGGCGAGTTGCGGTTCGCGTTTGCCGTCTTCGTAAACCGGCATGTACTGATTGAGGGGCGGTCGATCGGGATCGTCGATGCGCTTGAGCGTGCTCGCGACGAATTCGAATTTGCCCGATGGCGTCTGCAGCCCTTTGCCGAGACCCGCGACGTATTCGGAAGGCAGCGGATAGGGCTCGGGCGTGTCTTTCTTGCGGCCCTCGTAGAACCAGCGATTCGCGGTCGGCGCGCGGGCCGACTCGGGATCGGGGGCGACGACGTAGTAGCCTTTTTTGAGGAACTCGCGCCAGCTCGTGCGCTTGGCGAGATCCGAGGAATCGAAGACGCGCTTGCACCAGTCGTATTCGGAGGTGCCCCCTTCCGAATACACCGCGCCGAGATCGAGCTTCTCGGCGATCGCGAGGAAGATGTCGTAGTCCGACTTCGACTCGCCGAGCGGCTCGATCGCCTTGTGCTGCAGTGCGATCACGCGATGGTTGTTCATCGAGTACATGTGATGGACGTAGCCGGCGCCGACGTTGTACCACTCGCCGATGTCCCAGCGTTCGAACACCGTGCACGCCGGCAGCACGATGTCGGCGAACGGCGTTTCGCCTTCCCACCACACCGACTGATTGACGACGAACTTCAGGCTCTCGTGCTGATAGGCCTGAATCCAGCGATTCGAGCCGACCTGCGTGCCGAGCGAAGAGCTGCCGTACTTGTAGAGCATCTGCACGCGCACGTGGCCGGGCGAGGGGTAGCCGAAAGGAAAGAACTGACCCTGGATCGAGGACACGTCGGTGAGATAGCCCATCGCCTTGCCCTGGGTGATGGCCTCGGGGAACCACATGCGCGGGATGGCCTGTCGCACCGAGCTCATGGTGACGATGTGCGGCATGCGCTGGTAATTGTTGGCCGAGTTGGCGCTGGTCGTGAGTTCGCCCGAGAAGCTGCCCTCGCCGTATCCTGGAAAGTAGAAGTTGAAATCGAGTGGTGCACCGAACTGCAGGTTGCCGAAGTTGGAGCCCGGTCGACCGTAGCCTTGCATGGCACCCAAGATGGTCATCATGCGCGCCCATTGCGCGCCCATCGGACTGCGCCCCGCGCCACCCAAGCCGACGCCCCAACCGCCTGCACCGAGATAAGTTTTCTTTGAGCCCCACTCGCGAGCGAGCGCGCGCACGTCGCGCGCAGGGACCCCGGTTTCGCTCTCCTGCCACTCGGGTGTTTTGCCGATGCCGTCGGTTTCGCCGAGGATGTAGGCCTTCCACTCGTCGAAGCCGGTGGTGCGACCCTCAATGAATGTTTTGTCGTAGAGGCCTTCGGTGATCCAGACGTGGCAGATCGCCTGCGCCATCGCCGGGTCGGTGCCGGGCTTTGGCGAGATCCACTTGCCGCCCAAGTGCGCGGCGGTGTGGTTGAGGTAGGGATCGATGTGCACCATCTTGATGCCGAGTTTCTTGGCCCATTCGCGGCGCTCGGTACCCTCGAAGCCGTAGGTCGCATCCGGGTCGCTCGACCAGAAAACGATCATCTCGGCTTCTTTGAGACAGTCTTCGACCGTGCCGTAAAACTCGGGGCAACCGAGTCGCAGGCTGTTGCCCCAGTGGTGCATGGCGCCCCAGAACCAGCCTTCCCAGCTGTCTGGCGTATGCACGAGCTTGGTGACGCCGATGAGGTTCCAGAAGCGGTTGAAGGCACTCATGTAGTGCCCGAGATTGCCCCACTGGTGGTGCGAACCGTTGGCGACGCAAACCGCACCCGGTCCGACGGCCTTGGCGCGCTTGATTTCTTTGCTGACGATATCGAGCGCTTCGTCCCAGCTGATGCGCACGAATTTCGATTTGCCGCGATTCTGAATGTTGCGTTCGCCGTCGGGATCGAAGTCGACGCGCTTCATCGGATGCAGGATGCGGTTTTTCGAATAGACCATCGACTTCAGGCAAAGACCGTGGGTCGCGACCGTCGTGCGCCGGCTCGGCTTGAAGGTTTGACCGCGCGCTTTGATCGACCAGGAGGCGGCATCGCTGTCATCGAAATCGATCGGCGTGGTGCGGATGATCTTGCCGTCTTTCACGTAGACGAAGATCGGTCCGCTGTTGGTGCCGTTGGTGTAGCGCGTGACGCCGTTGCCCATGTCCGTGCCGGCTTTCCAGGTGACGGTCTCGAGACGCGTGAGCGTCTGCATGAACCACACGGCGAGATCGTCCGGTCCGTCGAAACCGATCTTGAAATTCTTTGCCGCATCGATGCGCTCGAGCATGTCGAAGGGCGGGGTGAGAAAGCCTTCGGCGATCTCGCGGTTTTTGAAGTGGATGGTGAGATCGGGCGCGGCGTGCAGTCCCGCGCGACTTTTGATCTTGCCGTCACGCAGTTCGATCCAGCGGCCCTCGGGCACGTCACGCAGGCGGAACTGGGCAACGAGGTTGCGTTCGCGCAGGCGCGCGGCGTAGGCCGGATAGAGCTTCGACATGGCCCGCATGGCTTGCGGGATGCCCCACAACAATACCGAGAGATTCATCCGCATCCTCCGGAGGGTTCTTGCGGAAAACTAACATGGGGTGACCGCAGGCCGAGAGTGGCTCCCGGAGCAGCCCGCAGCGCGGTTGATCGCTGCCTCGGTGCTCAGGTCGCGGCGACGCCGAGCAGGCTGCCGACGAACCAGGCGATGAGGCCGGCGCCGCCGCCGATCAGCACCATGCGCAGTGCGCCACGCCAGGCGTCGCGGCCGGTGAACAGGCTGATGGCCATGCCGACGCCGGCGAGTGCCACGACCGTGATGCCGATCGTCCAAAAAATGGCGCCCGCGGCCGCGATGCCAAAGAGCGGGCCGACCAGGAACGGCAGCAGCGGCAAGATCGCGCCGACCGAGAAGGCGAGGAACGAGGACAGTGCAGCGCCGATGGGCGAACCGAGATCATCCGGATTGAGCCCGAGCTCCTCGCGTGCCAAGACCTCTAGGGCCTGCTCGGGTCGAGTGACGAGGGCGCGGGTCATTTCGCGCGCCTTGTCGATATCCATGCCGCGCGCCGCGTAAATGAGTGCGAGTTCTTCGGCTTCCTCTTCGGGGTATTCGTCGAGTTCTTCTTTTTCGAGGGCGATTTGATATTCGTACATGTCGCGCTGCGAACGCACCGAGACGTATTCGCCTGCCGCCATCGAGAGCGCGCCGGCGAGCAAGCCCGCGACGCCGGTGAGCAGAACGGTGCCCGGCGAACTGCCCGCGCCCGCCACGCCCATGACGAGCGCGGCATTCGAGACGAGGCCATCGTTGATGCCGAACACCGTGGCGCGCAGATTGCCCCCCGAGACGCTGCGGTGGCGCTGGCCGACCTGCGAGATCGAGGTGGGCATGGCGTGTCCGGCAGCGGTGCTGCCCGAGTACACCGACACGCCACGCAACTTCATGGCCGCGAGCACGTGCCGCGCCGCGCGCGGGCCGACACGATCGACCAGTGCGGCAACGATGCGAGCGCGGGTGGAGGGCTGGAAACGGTAATCGCGGGCGGGCTCGATCGCCTGCCACTTCAGGGCTTGGTCCTCGGCCGCTTCGCCGAGCAGACGGAACATCCGGCTCTTCGCCGGATCGCTTTCACGCGCGGCGACATGGGCGTAAAGCCACGCCGATTCCTTTTCGTGATACCAGCTGTCGGGACCCCCGCTCACGTGCGATGCACGCGACGGCGGCTAGCGTTCGCGGCCATCGTCGTCATCGTCTTCGAGGTCCTCGTCTTCGTCCTCATCCCAGTCGTCATCTTCGTCTTCGTCGTCTTCTTCGTCCCAGTCGTCGTCCTCGTCCTCGTCTTCGTCCTCATCGGACCAGCCTTCGGGTTCTTCGATGAGCTCGAGGTCGAACTCGTGCCACTCTTCGAGGTCGAGTTCTTCGATGTCGCCATCGAGATACTCGATCTCGACGATTTCGGCATCTTCGTCCACCGAGAGCACGCGAAATGTTTCCTCGTCCTCGACGTTTTCGTACCACTGGCCCTTGACGGGTTCGTAATCTCTGCTCACGGCTTCACCTCAACACGGAGAATATGGG
This sequence comes from Gammaproteobacteria bacterium, assembly GCA_010031985.1. Lineage (GTDB taxonomy): Bacteria > Pseudomonadota > Gammaproteobacteria > Steroidobacterales > Steroidobacteraceae > UBA964. The sequence goes on along the minus strand of RGYP01000162.1, from coordinate 473 downwards.
CTCCGGTGCGGGATTTTACTGCGACTCTCAACTATAGTGCCACGCGTTCAGGACTCTTCCGCATGCCCGCCCGCGCACAAACCAGTCCGCCTGCCTCTCCGCTCAGCCGTGCCCGCCGCGTCGTGGTCAAGGTCGGCTCCGCTTTGCTCGTCGATGGTGCAACCGGGCGACTGAATCGGGCCTGGCTCGAGTCCCTGATCGAAGATGTGGTGAGGTTGCGCTCGCAGGGCAAGGAGGTGGTGCTCGTTTCTTCGGGTGCGATCGCGCTCGGGCGGCGCCATCTCGGTTTGGCGAAGGGCCCGTTGCGGCTCGAAGAGAGTCAGGCGGCCGCGGCTGTCGGCCAGATCCGTCTCGCGCACGCCTACAAGGAATTGCTCGAGCAGTGGGACTTGCAGGTCGCGCAGGTTCTGCTCACGCTCGAAGACAGCGAACAGCGCGTGCGCTATCTCAATGCGCGGGCGACGCTCAATACG
>RGYP01000161.1 GCA_010031985.1 Gammaproteobacteria bacterium | reverse complement strand
GGGTTACCGCGATGGCATGGTGATGACGCACGCAGTCGATCTCGCCGGACCCTTGCTCGTCATGCATGGCATGGCCGACGACAACGTACTCTTCACCCACAGCACCGCGCTGTTCAAAAAACTGCAGGATCTGCGCAAGCCTTTCGAGGTCATGCCCTACCCCGGCAGCAAGCACGGACTGTTGCGTTTCGGCGCCACCGGACCACACGCCTACGACATGATCGCCGATTTCTTTGCACGTACGCTGCATCCCGATCGCCCCAAGCTCGATCGCCCCGCGGGCGAGCCGATCGCGGCCCATTGACCCATTGCGGAGCACGCCCCGTTGCGCAGCCTCAAGCCCCTGTTCGATCGCAACAAGATCTGGTCCGCGGAGATCACCGCGCAGGACCCTGAATTCTTTGCCAAGCTCGTGGGCCAGCAATCTCCGGATTATCTTTGGATAGGCTGTGCCGATAGTCGCGTGCCAGCCAACGAAATCGTCGGACTGCTGCCCGGCGAACTGTTCGTGCACCGCAACGTCGCCAACGTGGTGGTACATACCGACCTCAACTGCCTGTCGGTGCTGCAATACGCGGTCGACGTGCTCGACGTCGAACACGTGATCGTCTGCGGCCATTACGGCTGCGGTGGCGTACAGGCTGCGCTTAACAATTCGCGGCTCGGTCTGATCGACAACTGGCTACGTCACGTGCAAGACGTGATGAAAAAGCACCACTCGCGGCTCGACGAGCTGCCCGACGAAGCCAGCCGACTACACCGACTCTGCGAACTCAACGTGATGGAACAGGTGCTCAACGTCGGCCAGACGACGATCGTGCAAAGCGCCTGGGATCGCGGCAAGGCACTCGAGATCCATGGCTGGATCTACGACCTGCACGACGGACTGCTAAAGGACCTCTCGGTGTGCGTGAAGTCCGCAGCCGAGTTCGCAGAGGTCTATCGACAGGTGGCCGAGTCGGCCTGATCGCGAGCGCCGGCGCGAGAGCGAGCGCGATCGCAATGGCTCTCGGATCAGGGCAGTTTGATCTTGCCGCCTAGCGACTGACCGAGCGCGGCACCGCCTTCGGGCACGACGATGCGCGAAGCCGCCTCGCGGCGCATCTGCTGCGCTTCTTCGATGGCCTCTTCGAGCGCGGCACGCACGGCGGTCGGGAATTTTTCGATGGCCTCGGCGAGCGTGGCCGCTTCGATCTCGAAGCCGAGCGGCAGCACACCGCCCGGGGTCATCAGCTGCGTCTGACCGAGCCACAGCACGGGACGTGCCGGATCGGGCGCACCGTCTGCCGTGACCGGCATCATGCGACGCAGCGTGCCCGCACGGCGATCCGTGAAAACCTCCTCGCGGTAGAGGCTGGTGGCATCGATCTTGATGTCGGGCAGACCAAGGTCCTGAGTACTCATGATTTTTTTCCTGTGCTGAGATTCGATTCGGCGATATTCGCCATGGTAGCGGGTTGCCCGTGCTGGCGGATGAGCACCTTGCGACGGAAGAAGCGAGTGTAACCAGCCGCACCCATCCGCGAACCGCCCATACCGGAGAGCTTGAAGGAATGCTTCTCCATTTCGTGGCACATCGCGGTGAGCGAGCCGTCGTTGAGACTGACGCCGCCGGCATCGATGCGTCGACCGATGACCTCGGCTTCCTCGAGCGTGCCCGCGATGACGCCGGCCGAGAGTCCGTAGACCCCCTCGTTGGCAAGTTCTATCGCCTCGTCGACATGGTCGTAGGCCATCACCGGAATGACCGGACCAAAAGTTTCGTCCCGCATGATGCGCATGTCGTGGTTCACGTCGACGAGCACGGTGGGCCGCAGCCACTTGCCACCGTGATCTTCCATGTTGCCGCCACACAGGACGCGCGCACCCTTGGCGACGGCCTCGGCGATCTGCGCAGCGACGATATCGGCTTGCTTACCGAAAATGAAGGGACCGATCGTGCCCTCGTGGATGTCGGGCCAGTTGGGCTCGACGCGTCGCGCCTTCTCAACCAGCAGGGCGACGAATGGTTCGTAGATGCGTCGATCGACGTAGACCCGTTCGAGACTCTGGCAGGCCTGACCCGTCGCGAGACAGGTTGCACGCAACGCGACGTCGGTCGCTCGTTCGAGATCGGCGCTCGCGGTGATGACGAGCGGATCGTTGCCGCCGAGTTCGAGGAACGCCGGGATGAAGTTGCGCGCGGCGTTTTCGGCGACGATGCGACCGGTTGCAACGCTACCCGTGAAGCACACCACGTCGACGCCGGCGACGAGCTGCTCGCCGGTCGCACGCCCACCCGGCTGAACGTGCAGCACTTCGGCAAGCTCGGGGACGGCAGCGATGGTGCGCATCACGGGCGCGACGAAACGCGGCGTGATCTCGCTCGGTTTGATGTACACCGCACAGCCTGCGAGCAGTGCAGGGATGGCGTCGATGAAACACAACGAGACCGGGAAATTCCAGGGACTGATGATGCCGACGAGCGGGTACGGCACGTACTGCGAGCGATACGAAATGTTCGGCATCGTGGCCGAGCGTAGCTCCTCTTCCTGCGCGAGCGTCGGTGCGCTCGCGATCCAGCGATCGATCATGCCGAGCACCGAGGCCACCTCGCTGGTGGCAATCAGGAATCGCCCGGTGTCGTGCGCCAGCGCCCCAATGATTTCGGCTTGTCTTGCGACCCATTTGCCGCGCCAGCGCTTGAGGATGGCGATCCGCTCCTCGAGCGGACGGGCAGCCCATCGCGGTTGCGCATGACGCAAGCCACCGAGCCGCGCCGCGAGCTCCACCTCCGAGGGCGCATTGAAGTCGTAATCGATTTGTCCGGTACGCGGGTTGCGCACCTCGATGAGTTCGCCGCTCGGTCGCGGCGGCAACTCGTCGGTCTGCGGATTGCTTTGCACGATGCTCATTTTTTTGGTCACCATCAAGCGACTGGCGGTGCCGCGGCGCGCGCTATCTTGCCGTCCCGCGCCCGCCGCTGCAAAGCACGGATGAAAGGCAGGTCCGCCTCGAGGATGTCCGCGTGGTCGAGCTCCGCCGGCATCAGCCAACGCAGACGCTGACCATCGAGTGCCTGCGGCTCACCGACGAAGGAATCGACCACGTAGAAGCGAAGTTGCACCTCTCGATCGGGATAAGTGTGCACGAGTTCCATGACGAAGTCGGCCTGCGCCACTTCGACACCGAGCTCCTCGCTCAGTTCGCGCCGCAAAGCCTGCTCGGGCGACTCGTCGCGTGCCACTTTTCCGCCGGGGAATTCCCAGCGCCCAGCCATGTGCTTTCCTGGCGGACGCTCGGCGATCAGCACCCGACCGTCGCGATCGAAGAGCGCTCCCGCGACGACGATCAGGCCTGCAACGCGCCGTGACACTGCTTGTATTTGCGACCCGAGCCGCAGGGACAGGGCTCGTTGCGCCCGACCTTGCGCTCGCCACGCGTGACGGGCGATTGCGGCACGGCCTCGGCCGTGAAACCGTCGTCGCCCTGCGCGTTGGCAGGCTCGTCGGCCGCCGGGCCCGAGAGCACGGACTGAGCCTCCGCATGCTGCGCCTGCAGCGCAGCGAGCAGGCGACGTTGTCGTTCTTCCTCTTCGCGCTGCAACTCGGCCTCGCTGCGAATCTCGACGCGAGTCAGCATGGAAGCGGTATCGAACTTGACGCGATCGAGCATGCTGGCGAACAGCTCATAGGCCTCGCGTCGGTACTCGTAGCGGTAGTCTTTCTGGGCGTAGCTGCGCAAGTGGATACCCTGGCGCAGGTAGTCCATCGCCGCCAGGTGCTCGCGCCAATGCTGATCGAGGGTGCGCAGCATGATGTCTTTCTCGAGCGCCTGCATGAGATCGACCCCATAGCGCTCGGACTTGACGGCGTAATTCTTTGCCACGGCATCGATGACACGTTCGCGCAGCGTGACTTCGTCGAGATCGGGCTCTGCGGCGAGCCAATTGCGCGGGTCGATGTCGGCATTGAAATCTTTGCGGATCGCCTCGCGCAACCCGTCGAGGTCCCAGTCTTCGTGCGGCACGTTGCGCGGCAAATACTCATCGAGCATACGGCCGACGACATCGGCCTGGATGCCGCGGATGGCGGGCGCAAGCTCGTTCGCACCCATGATCTCGGTGCGTTGCTGGTAGATGACCTTGCGCTGATCGTTGGCGACGTCGTCGAACAGCAGCAGCTGCTTGCGGATGTCGAAGTTGTGCGCCTCGACCTTGCGCTGTGCCGCCTCGATGCGCTTGGTGAGCATGCGGCTCTCGATGACCTCGCCTTCTTTCATGCCCGCAGCCGACAACAGCCGCTTGGTGAAGTTGGGGTCGCCAAAGATTCGCATCAAGTTGTCTTCCATCGACAGATAGAAGCGCGAGGAACCCGGATCACCCTGACGGCCAGAACGACCGCGCAACTGGTTGTCGATGCGGCGCGACTCGTGACGCTCGGTGCCGATGATGTGCAAGCCACCCGCGGCAATCACCTGATCGTGACGCTGCTGCCACTCGGTGCGCACGCGCTGCCGGTCGCCATCGTCCGCCTCGCTCGGCAAGGCGTGCAGTTCGGACTCGAGATTGCCGCCGAGCACGATATCGGTACCGCGACCGGCCATGTTGGTGGCGATGGTCACAGCGCCGGGACGACCGGCCTGGGCGACGATCTGCGCCTCTTTTTCGTTCTGCTTGGCGTTCAGCACTTCGTGCGCGATGCCTTCTTTCTGCAACACGCCCGAGATCAATTCGGAAGTTTCGATCGAGGTGGTGCCGACGAGCACCGGCTGCTGCCGCTCCACGCACTCGCGGATGTCTTCGACGATGGCTTTGAATTTGTCGGCCTGCGTGAGATGCACGAGGTCGGGCATGTCCTTGCGCACCATCGGCCGGTGCGTCGGAATGACGTTGACCTCGAGATTGTAGATCTGCAGGAATTCCGGCGCCTCGGTGTCGGCGGTACCGGTCATGCCGGACAATTTTTTGTAGAGCCGGAAATAATTTTGGAAGGTGATCGAGGCGATGGTCTGGTTTTCCTCGCGGACCCGCACACCCTCCTTGGCCTCGATCGCCTGATGCAGACCCTCGGACCACCGACG
>RGYP01000017.1 GCA_010031985.1 Gammaproteobacteria bacterium | reverse complement strand
CGTGCCAATCCGCGTATTTGGTTCGCCTACATGCTGCAATTCGTTTCTTTTGCCGATCGCATCGTGATCGGTACTTTTTTCAGTGCGCGTTTGCAGCAGACGGCCATCGCCAATGGGCAGTCGGTAGCCGAGGCCGTGTCGGCCGCCACCAAACCCTACGTGATCGCCAACTCCGCAGCGCTGGTGTTCGCCATATTCTTTGGTCTGGCACTTGACAAGATGAACCGCATCACCGCCGGTGTCGTGGCGATGAGCATTGCCGGAATCGGCTACATCGCCGGTGGCTTCGTCGGCGATCCGACGAGCGAGTGGATCACCCTGGTCGCGATTCTGCTCGGCATGGGCCAGATCTGCGCCATCATCGCGAGTCAAACCGTACTCGGTCAGGAGGCCCCGCAAGACGTGCGCGGTGCGGTGTTCGGCCTCGCCGGAATCTTTGCCTCCTGTGGCATTTTGTTCACCACCGCAGTCGGCGGTTGGCTCTACGACGTCGTCGGCAAGGGGACGCCGTTCTTCCTCATCGGTACGGTGAACGTCTGCATCATGCTGTTCGGTCTTTACCTTTTGCTGAGTCGACCCAAAACAGCATGACTTTGCGGATTGCGACGTGCCGGCCGCTGCCCGAGCCGGACGTCGACGAGAACCTGCTGCTCGAGGCACTGCGGTCGGCGGGCATCGACGCGCAGATGGTGGCTTGGCACGAAGCCGAGTGGCGTCAGCCTGCACCCACCGTCATCCGCTCGACTTGGGATTACATCCACGATCCCGAAGCTTTTCTCCGCTGGGCCACCGACGTGGCTGCACACTCGGCGCTATGGAACCCGCTCGAGGTCATCCGCGGCAATCTGCACAAGCGTTACCTCATCGAGCTCGAAGCTCGCGAGGTGCCGGTGACGCCGACGATGCTGCTGGAGTGCGGCCAGTCCGTCGACATTCGGTCGCAGTGCGCGGCGCGCGGTTGGCGGGACATCGTCGTCAAGCCGGCCGTCGGCGCCGGTTCTTTCGAGACGCACCGCGTGGATGCCGCATCGCCCGATGCCGACGCCGTTTGTCGTCGCTTGCTCACCGAGCGTGACGTACTCGTGCAACCCTACCTCGATTCCGTCGAACATCACGGCGAGCGCGCACTGGTGTGGATCGATGGTGACTTCACGCACGCGGTCCGCAAGACGCCGCGTTTCGCCGGTGGCGTCGAAATCGTCTCCGAAGCGCTGCCGATCGCGGCGGCAGAGCGTGCCGTGGGCGAGGCCGCACTCGCGGCCGTCGGCGCACTCGATCAAGACCTGCTGTACGCGCGCGTCGACGTTGCGCCGGATGCCGCTGGACGCCCGGTGGTGATGGAACTCGAGTTGGTCGAGCCTTCCTTGTTTTTGCTGCAGAGCCCGGTGGCCCTGCGCCGGCTCGTCGAGGGCATCGATCGCCGCTTGCGCCACGCGCGCTAGCCGACGATCACCAGCGATAACCCTTCGGGAGATTCGATTCGCGTACCCGAAGCGACTCCGTGTCGATGAAAGACCAACGCGGGTGCGTCGAAATGCGACTCGGCGTGGATGGCCACCATCAAGCCGCCGGCCAGCAACCACTCGGCCGGCCAGCAGGGTCGACCGATCGCGGATTGCGCGCCCAGCGCCCGCCAAAAACCGGTGCTGACGTCGGGTGCTGCCGAGGGCAGGCTGTAGGCAAGAAATTCACCGAGCGTCGGACTGGTGCGCGCCGGGGCCCAGGCGTCATCGGGATGTGTGGCCCTTTCGAGCAGGGTGATCATGTGCCCAGCGGGATCGCGCAGTCCGAATTCGTTGAAGCAGTCCGGCCCGGTTTTCGAAAAAGCGATCACCGCCCCTGCCGTTCGGTAGACCTGCAGTGTGCCCGGAATGTCGGCGTGCACTGTGGTGAACGACGGTGACGGAAATTTGTACTGATGCAGACCGAGTACGAGACTGCCGAGCGTCACTACGGCATAGGGATGCGGCCAGGCATCACCGATGCTGCCGCGCGCGAAGCCCAGCATTTCATAGAAACGCAGCGAGGCGTCGAGATCGGCGGTGCTGACGCTGATCTCGTGAAATCGACCGAGATCGAGTTCACTCATTGGCCTGCCAAAGAATGAAGGCGTATTCCTCCGCGATCTCGCGGTAGCGCTCGAAGCGACCCGACTTGCCACCGTGTCCCGCTTCCATGTTGGTGCGCAGCAGCAGCGGATTACGGTCGGTTTTGAGGCTGCGCAGCTTGGCAACCCATTTGGTCGGCTCCCAATACTGCACCTGACTGTCCCAGAGACCGCTGGTCACGAGCATGGCCGGATAATTTTGGGCCGTGACCTGATCATAGGGGGAATAAGACAGCATGTAATCGTGCGCCGCGCGATCCTTGCCCGGGTTGCCCCACTCGTCGAATTCGTTGGTGGTGAGCGGGATGCTCTCGTCGAGCATCGTCGAGATGACGTCGACGAAAGGCACGTGCGCAACCAGCGCCTTGTAGTCGCCCGGCGCCATGTTCGATATCGCTCCCATCAGCAATCCGCCGGCGCTACCGCCCATGGCGAATACGCGACGCGGATCGGCAATTTTTTCCGCGACCAGAAAGCGCGTCACGTCGATGAAATCGGTGAAGGTGTTTTTTTTCTGCAGCAGCTTGCCTTTTTCGTACCACTCTCTACCCATCTCTTGGCCGCCGCGGATGTGAGCGATCGCATAAACGAAGCCGCGATCGACGAGCGATAAAATAGGCGAGCGGAACGAAGGCTCCGTCGACAACCCATAGGACCCGTAGGCGTACTGGTAAACCGGTGCCGTACCATCGAGAGCGGTTCCTCGACGATAGAACAGAGTGACCGGAATACGAGTGCCATCACGCGCCGTGGCAAAACGGAATTCGGCGACGTAATTTTTGGCATCGAAACCACCGAGCACTGGCTCCTGCTTGAGCAACTTGCGCTCGCCGCTCGCCATGTCGTAGTCCCAGGTGGTCGACGGCGTGGTCGGTGACGAATACACGTAGCGCAGCAACGAGGTGTCCTGTTCGCTGTTGTTACCGAGGCCCATCACGTAGGCGGGATCCGCGGCATCGATCAGCAGGTTGCGCCTGCCGTCCCAAGAGCGCACCCGCATTTTCGCCAAGCCGCCTGCACGCTCCGAGACCGCGAGGTAATCTTTGAATGCCTCGAATCCGCCGATGAAGGCGTCGGCCCGATGCGGGATAACGTCCTGCCACGTTGGCGACATCGCTGCCGCGTCCGTGGCGGTATACCTTGTTGCCGAGAAGCGTCTGCGGGTCTTTGCGGATGTAGACGAGCATGCGACCGTCGTTGGTCCAGGCGAGGTCAGGCTCGACGTTGGCCAACACCTGCGGCAAAAACTCGCCGGTGCGCAAATTTTTGATACGCACGTCGTATTGACGGCGCCCAACCGTATCCTCTGCAATCGCGGCCCACTCGCCGTCGACGGTCACCTCGAGTGCGGCGAGTTGGTAAAAGTCGTGGCCACGGGCGCGTTCGTTGCCATCAATCAGGATTTCTTCGGGGGCGTCCAGACTGCCTTTGCGCCGTGCGTAGATCGGATATTGTTTGCCGGTTTCGAAGCGTGAGTAATACCAGTAGCCGTTACGCCGCTGCGGCACGCTGGCGTCGTCCTGCTTCAGACGCGCGATGATTTCGTCATAGATTTTTTGTTCGAGAGCCCGATGCGGGGCCATCACGGCATTGAGGTAGGTATTTTCCGCCTCCAGGTAAGCGAGCATCTCCGGGTTCTTGCGTTCGTCGTCACGTAACCAGTACCAAGGGTCTTCGCGCTTGCCGAAAGGCGAGGTGACGGTATGCGCACGCTGCGCCGCTTTGGGCGGCGTCGGTTCTGCGGTGGCCACGGTCAGCGTGCCCGAAAAAACGCAAAGCAGGGCGAACGCCGCGATGGCGCCGCCACGGAGAGAGCTGGCAACAAACATGAGTTCACCCTGAGTCCTCGCTACGCCGGGGCCTCGATTCTTCCACGGGCGGGGCTACGGCACCAACTATCGGTGGCGAGCCATCGGTGGCGAGGGTCCTAAACCTGCGCGGCGAGGGTTTCCATGTTGGCGACGGTTTTGTCGAAGTTGTCGGTGACGCCGATCATCAGGGTCGTGACGGGAGACGCTTTCCAGGCATTGAGCCGGCGACGAATGTTCTCGGTCGAGCCCGTGACCGACAACGTATCCGCAAGTTCGTCAGGCACGGCCAGCACTGCTTCTTGCTGACGGCCGGACAACCAGAGGTCCTGCAGGCGCTGGGCGAGCTCGACGTACCCTGCGCGCTCGATGACCCGCTTGTGGAAATTTTCTTCCTTCGAGCCCATGCCGCCGACGTAAAGTGCCAGCATTTTTTTGATGGGCAGCAGCGCAACTCCCGGATCGGTCTCGGTCGAGAAGGCCACAGTCTGCAGAATCTCGAAACTCGGCTTCAGCGCCGCCAGCGTATCGCCATAAATGTCGAAGCGGTCGGGCGGCAGCATGAACGGAAACCAGCCGTCGAATTCGTTGACGGCAAGCTCGACGTTCTTGGGTCCTTCCGCCCCGAGAAATACCGGGATGTGTCGGCGCAACGGATGCGTGATGCTCATCAGCGCTTTGCCCTGTCCGGTCGAGCCTTCGCCGACGTAGGGCAACTGATACTGCGCGCCAGCGAAATTGACGGGGGACTCGCGGGCGACGATCTTGCGAAAAATAGTCAGCCATTCGCGCGTCCGTTCCAGCGGTTTTTTGAAGGGCCTGCCATACCAGCCCTCGACGACTTGCGGACCCGAGACGCCAACGCCGAGACACAGGCGTCCGTTCGAAATGTGATCGAGCGTGATCGCGGTCATTGCCGCCGCAGCAGGTGTACGCGCCGAGATTTGCATGATCGCCGTGCCGAGGCGAATACGCGAGGTGCGAGCGGCGATCGCCGCCAGAGGCGTGAAGGCATCCGAGCCATAGGCCTCGGCGGCGCAAACGATGTCGAAGCCGAGACGCTCGGCGTGCTGCGCGAGTTCGATGAAACGATCGATGGGCTTTGCGCCCCAGTAGCCGAGATTGAGACCGAGTTTCATGGTGTCTGCTGCGGGTGGAGGAGTCGATCGAGCAGAATCATCGCACCGATCGACACCAGCGACAGCGCTGCGCAAAAGCCGAGCACGGGCAAGGGGTCGCTGGTGGGCACGAATCCCATGGCTTGCACCGCAATGGCCGCACACACCTGCTGCGAGAAGCCGATCATTCCCGAAGCGGTCCCGGCATAACCCGGGGCCAGACGCACCGCAGTAGCCGTGATGTGCGGCAGCGACAAACCTTGTGCAAAGGCGAGGGGCAGCATCGGTCCAAACCACCACACCGGGTGAGTGAGTCCCATCAGCACGAAGCCGAACGCCGCGCAGGCCGCGGCGGCCTGCAACCAGATGCCGAAGCGGGCGACGCGTTCGAGATCGGCATGACCGCGCAATCGGGATACGTACAAGTTGCCGAGAAAATATCCCGACGACAAAAACAAAATGTAGATACCGAAGTCGGTCGCCGGTCGGCCGAGCATGTCGGCGAGCAGATAGGGTGCAACGGTAATGAAGCCCAGATAGAGCGCGTAGATCACGCCGGCATCGATCGCGCAACCGAGGAACGCACGATTGCGCAGCACGCCGACCGAGGCCTTGCCGACCGCCGTCAGCGACAGAGCACCCGAGTGACTGACACGGGTCTCGGGCAGGGCACGCCACGCGAAGATGCCAACGATTCCGGAAAACGCGAGCAGAAAAAGAAAAGGCGCGTGCCAGCCATTGGTCTCGGTGATCAGGCCACCAAGATACGGCGACACCGACGTACCGATCATCATGACGAGCGTGAGATTGGCGAGGGCTCGTGCCAGACGCCAATCTGGATAGATGTCACCGAGAACGGCGCGCGACACGGTGGTCGCTGCAGCACAACCTGCGGCTTGGATGGCACGCGCGATCACCACGAATTCGAGAGTCGGTGCCAGATAAGCGAGCAACGAACCAATGAAAAAGATGGCGAGCCCACCGAGCACCAGCGGCCTGCGCCCATAGCGATCGGAGAGCGGCCCGGCGAGTGGAATACCTGCCGCAAAGGTAAAAAGAAAAACGCTGATGACCGCTTGTGTCGCTGCGGTACTGGCGCCGAACTCTTCGCGGATGGCGGGGAGCGCCGAGATGAGCAACAGCGTCGACACCGGCCCGAGAGCGCTGCAGGCGGCGAGCAGCGGAAACAACCCGCGCGGCGCGCCGGTCTCGGCCGCCGTCGGCGAACCCTCTTGGGTGGCGGTCACGAGTTCAGACCGCCGACACAGACGTATTTGAGTTCCGTGTATTCGTCGATGCCGTAGCGCGAACCTTCCCGGCCGAGCCCGGATTCTTTGACGCCGCCGAAGGGCGCCACTTCCGTCGAGAAAAGACCCGTGTTCACGCCGACTATGCCGTACTCGAGCGCCTCCTGCATTCGCCAGCTGCGCGCGAGGTCACGAGTATAGAAATAGGCCGCAAGCCCGAATTCGGTGTCGTTGGCCATGCGCACCACTTCTTCCTCGGTTTCGAAACGAAACAGGGGCGCCACCGGACCAAACGTTTCTTCGCGCGCGACCCGCATTTTGGAATTCACATCGAGCAGTACGGTTGGTTCAAAGAAATTGCCGCCGAGTGAGTGGGACTTGCCTCCGCAGGCGATCCGGGCGCCGTGATCGACGGCGTCGCCGATGTGTGCCTTGACCTTGGCGAGTGCACGGGCGTCGATCAGTGGTCCTTGGTCGGTCGGACCCGCGAGACCATCACCCACCCGCAGCGTCGCCACCGCCTTGACGAGCCGCTTGGCGAATTCTTCGTAGACCCCCGCTTGCACGTACAGGCGATTCGCACAGACGCATGTTTGGCCAGTGTTGCGATATTTGCTGGCCATTGCTCCTTGCACGGCCGCCTCGAGATCGGCATCGTCGAAGACGATGAACGGTGCGTTGCCACCGAGTTCCATCGATACCTTCTTCACGGTGCTCGCGCACTGCGCGATCAATTTTTTGCCGACTGCCGTTGACCCCGTGAAGCTCAGCTTGCGTACCAAAGAATGACTCGTGAGCTCGCCGCCGATGGATTCGGCGTCGCCCGGCAACACGTTGAAGACGCCCGCAGGCAGGCCGGCGCGGGTGGCAAGCTCAGCGAGCGCCAGCGCCGAGAAAGGTGTCTGGGGCGCAGGCTTGCAGACGAAGCTGCAGCCTGCCGCCAGCGCGGGCCCGAGCTTGCGAGTGATCATGGCCGCAGGAAAGTTCCATGGCGTGATCGCGGCCGCCACGCCGACCGGCTGACGCAGCACGAGCAGGCGTGAGTCGGCGCGAAAGGTCGGGATGATGTCACCGTAAGCGCGCTTGCCTTCTTCGGCGAACCATTCGATGAACGCAGCGGCGTAAGCCACTTCGCCCTTGGCTTCGGCCAGCGGTTTTCCCTGCTCGGCGGTCATGATGATCGCCAGATCATCGACATGGGCAGTCATCAGTTCGGCAAACCGACGCAGGATCGTCGCGCGCTCCTTGGCGGTCTTGCGCGCCCAGGCTGGCTGGGCCCGCGCGGCCGCTTCGATAGCGCGGCGAGTTTCGGCGGCACGCAGGATCGGTACTTCACCGACGACCGTGCCGTTGGCCGGGTTGAGAATCTGAACTTTGGCGCCATCATCGGCGGCACACCACGTACCGTCGATGAAGGCAGACTCGCGCAGCAGTGCGGAATCTTTGAGACCGAGAGTGCTGCGGATTGTGCTCATGAGCGTATTCCGTATTGAGCGCGATAATCGCGCAACGCTTGTAAATGCTCGACGGGTAGAGTGTTCGAGCGATGGTTCGACTGCGATCCCCCGGACTGCGACAGCATGTCGATGAGATCGGTGAGCGTCAGCAGACTCACGCAGCGTAGACCGAACTCGCTTTCGACCTCTTGTACGGCCGAGCGCTCGCCTTGTCCGCGTTCCTGACGATCGAGGGCAAGCAGTACGGCGACGGGTTCCGCTCCAGCACGACGGATGAGTTCCACGGATTCGCGAATCGCCGTGCCGGCCGTGATCACATCATCGACGATGACCACGCGCCCGGTGAGCGGACGGCCGACCATCTGGCCACCCTCGCCGTGATCCTTCGCCTCTTTACGGTTGAACGCCCAGGGCACGTTGCGACCGTGTCGTTCGGCGAGAGCGACTGCTGTCGTGGCGACCAGCGGAATGCCCTTGTAGGCCGGTCCGAACAACATGTCGTAGCCGACTCCCGAAGCCTGCAGTGCAGCGGCATAACACTGACCGAGCACCGCCAGTGCTTCGCCGTCGTTGAACAAACCGGCATTGAAGAAGTAGGGACTTTCGCGTCCGGACTTCAGTGTGAAGCGGCCGAAGCGCAGGGCCGAGCGGGCGAGGGCGAGGTCGATGAATCTGCTTTGGTGAGGCTGCATGCCGCTATCATATCGCGGTGAGAGTGATCACCCTGAATGCGAATGGCATACGTTCGGCCGCCTCGAAGGGTGCCTTCCAGTGGCTGCGCGGGCAGGGGGCCGATGTCGTCTGCCTGCAAGAGACCAAGGCGCACGAGCCCCAGCTTGCGGGGCACGACGTAGAACTTGCCGGCTACCACCGCTACTTTTTCGATGCCGAAAGACCGGGCTACTCCGGCACGGCGCTTTACTGCCGACAGAAACCCGAAGAAGTCGTCCGTGGTTTCGGTGTCGACGAGTTCGACCGTGAGGGGCGTTATCTCGAGGCGCGCTTCGGCAAGTTCGCCGTGGTGTCGCTCTATCTGCCCTCGGGCTCCTCGGGACCCGAACGACAAGCCTCGAAGTTCCGGTTTCTTGATGCGTTCATGCCTTTTTTGAAGCGCCTTCGACGTCGCAAGAGCGAGTACATTCTTTGTGGTGACTGGAACATCGCACACAAAGAAATCGATCTGCGCAACTGGAAGTCGAACCAGAAAAACTCCGGCTTCCTGCCCGAGGAGCGTGCCTGGATGGACGAGCTCTTGAGTGCTGCGGGCTACGTCGATGCCTTCCGAGAAGTCAATGACCAACCCGACCAATACACCTGGTGGTCGAATCGCGGGCAGGCCTGGTCGAAGAACGTGGGTTGGCGGATCGACTACCAGATCGTCAGCAAGGGACTGTCGGGGGCTGCGAGCCGCGCGGAGATTTATAAGAACAGTCGGTTCTCCGATCATGCGCCACTCATTCTCGACTACGACCTGAAACTTGCTCGATCGAAGGTGGCGTCAAAGTAAGGGGGCGTCAAAGTCATGAGCGATATCAAAGATTCCGCCAAGCCGCAGCTGCGTGACATTCTGACGAGTCCGCGGCTGGGCGCCGTGGTCGTGATGGGTGTCGCTTCGGGCCTGCCCTTCAATCTCACCGAGTCGACGATGCAGGCTTGGCTCAAAGATGCGGCCATCTCCAACACCACCATCGGTTGGCTTTCTTTGGTGGGTCTGGCCTACGCGCTGAAACCCTTTTGGGCGCCTTTGCTCGATCGTTTTTCGATGCCGTTTCTCGGGCGTCGTCGCGGCTGGATTCTGGTCTTTCAGCTCGCCTTGGCCGCAGCGCTCGCCGCGATGGCCACCCACGGACCGGAGCAGGGCCTTGCGCCTTTTGCGGCGCTCGCCGTGGTGGTGGCGTTTTTTTCGGCGTCGCAGGACATCGTCATCGACGCCTGGCGCACCGATCTCGTCTCGGCTGCCGAGCGCGGTCCCGCGGCCACCGCAGCGAATCTCGGTTATCGCCTGGCAGCCTGGTTTTCTTTTGCGGGCGCGCTGATTCTTGCCGACCTGATCGGTTGGCGTAGTACTTACTTCGTCATGGCGGGCGGCATGCTCGCGGTGACGCTGGTGACTTTTCTCGCACCCGAGCCCGAGCAGCGCGCGCCACCACCACGAACTCTTCAAGAGGCGGTCACCGGACCCCTGCGACAACTTTTGGCAGGCGAGGGCATGTTGCTGTTGCTGCTCACCATCGTGCTCTACAAGGTCGGTGATGCATTCGCGCTGAAGTTGCTCACACCGTTCCTGATGGATGTCGGCTTCAGCAAGACGGAGATCGGTGCGGTCACCAAGACCGTCATGCTGATCGCCAACATCGCGGGTGCCGTAGTCGGAGGACTATGGCTGGTGGCGCTGGGCCTGGTGAGAGCACTGATGCTGTTCGGCATCGTGCAGGCCATCGCCAATCTTGGTTATTTTTTGGTCGCGATTCAGGGTGACAATTTGCTGCTGATGTCGGTAGTCGTGTTTCTCGACAACTTCGTGGGCTCGATGGGCAACACGGCCCTGGTCGTATTCATCATGGGAATTTGCGACGTTCGTTTCAGCGCCTTTCAATATGCCGCGCTATCGGCCATCGCTGTATTGCCGCGCAATTTGCTCGGCGCGCCGGCAGGCATTCTGTCCGACGCACTCGGTTGGGCGCCGTTTTTCGTACTCACGTTTTTCACGGCCTTGCCGGGGCTTGCCATGATCTGGTGGCAGCGTGCGCGCATTGCAAAACTCGATTTGTCATGAGCATGTCGATTCCGAACGACGCCATTCTTTGCAAGCTGGCTGATCTTGCCGAGACCGGCAGCCGCGGGTTTCGTGTCGGCGGTGGCGACTGGCCGCTCAAAGGCTTCGTCTTGCGCGTCGATGATGGCAGCCTGCGCGCCTGGGTCAACCACTGCCCGCATGCAGGACATCCGCTCGAGCTGCTGCCGCATCGCTTCCTGACGGCTGATCGGAAGTTTATCCAATGCTCTTCGCACGGCGCGCTCTTCGATCCGGTGAGTGGCAGTTGTGTGGCGGGCCCTTGTCCGGGCCGCAAACTGCGCCCGCTTGCGGTCGCGTTGCAGGGTGATGACATCGTGCTGGCGTCGAGCTCCGTGGACGTGGACAATGCGCCGCCCCGGAGGGCAGCCGAGTCGACGCAGTGATCGAATCCTTTCTCAAGTTTTTCGTCGTATTTTTTCTCGTGGTCGAGCCGATCTCGCTCGTGCCGGTGTTTGCGACGCTGACCGAAGGCGCGAATGCGGCCTATCGCAAGCGCATGGCGATCAAATCGGTGATCGTCGCCGGCATGATCATCGTCGGTTTCGCGCTGAGCGGAGCGGCGTTCCTCGCCGCGATGGGGATCAGCATCGATTCGTTCCGCATCTTCGGCGGTCTGTTGCTGTTTCTGGTCGCGCTCGAGATGGTGTTTGCGCGCGAATCGGGAACCCGTACCTCGACCGATGAGCAAGCGGAGAGTCGACGCCGCGCCGACATTTCGGTGTTTCCGCTGGCGTTTCCGTTCATGTCGGGCCCCGGCGCATTAACCACCATCCTGCTTTGGTTCGGGCCGGTATCGGTGCTCGATCAGCCCGCCTTGTTCGCTGCACTGCTCGCGGCTGCCGTGCTGGTTCTGCTCATTTCTTTGGTGATGATGCTGGGTGCCGGTCCGCTAATGCGCATTCTTGGCGCCACCGGCACCAATGTCGCCAACCGCCTGCTCGGTGTGGTGCTCGGTGCGCTCGCGGTACAGTTCATCGTCGACGGTATCCGCACGAGTTTCGGTATCAACTGATTCGCGTCAGCGGCGGCGCTCGAACGAAAGATCCCATACCCCGTGGCCCAAGCGCTGGCCGCGGCGCTCGAAACGGGTGAGCGCCCGCCACTCGGGTCGCGGCATGAAGCCCGCGGCCGATGCATCCTCGGCAAGATTCTCGAACTGAGCGTCGGCACCTACGACTTCGAGCATCTGCGCGGCGTAGGGCTGCCAATCGGTGGCGAGCTGCAGGCGCCCGCCCGGCGCCAATCTGGCGGCCAGCTGAGTCACGAACGCCGGTTGTATCAAGCGACGTTTGTGATGTCGCTTCTTGTGCCAAGGGTCCGGGAACAGAATCAGCACCTCATCGAGCGAGTTCGGCGCGAGGTAGCGTTCGAGAACCTCGACGGCGTCGTGGCAAATCACCCGCAGGTTCGTGAGCCCCGCCTCATGGGCGGCGAGCAGCAGATGCCCGACCCCCGCACGGTGTACTTCGACCCCAATGAAATCGCGCTCCGGGTGTGCTTTGGCGAGACCGAGCAAGTTGTCGCCGTTGCCGAAGCCGATCTCGAGCGAGCGTGGCGCCTTGCGCCCGAACAACGAGTCAAGATCGAGCAGCATTGGCGGCTCGGGTAGATCGATACCGTACCGAGGCCACAAATCCGTGAGCGCTCGCTGCTGCGCCGCCGTGATCCGGCCGGCGCGCAGGACGAAGCTGCGAATACGGCGTTGTGGCGGTGAGACAGCTTCCATCGCCCGCATTATGGCATCAGTCATTCAAGGGGCTTGCGCGGCAGCGGCCTTGATTACAAAGTGCAACCTACGCAAGCTTTGCGGTGGCAGCCGAGTCTGCTCCCTTCCCAGTTCGAGGATTCCGTCGTCATGCCTGATCAGTCCCATACCGAAATCGTTCGTTATCACGCCGTAGGTCGCGAGTTCGCCAGTTACCTCGCCTACGATCCCGCGCGCGAGGGCAAGCGACCGGGTCTGATCGTGCTTCCCGAATGGTGGGGACTCAATGATTATCTACGACGTCGCGCCCGCGAGCTCGCCGGACTCGGCTTCGTGGCGATGGCCACGGACGTTTACGGCGATGGTCGGGAAGCGGCCGATTCGGGCGAGGCCGGTACGCTCATGAACGGTCTCTTCACCGATGTCGCTGCACTCGGCGAGCGGCTCAAGGCTGCCTACGAGACCTTGCGTGCACACCCTTTGGTCGATCCCGATCGCATCGGCGCCATGGGCTATTGCCTCGGCGGCGCCTTGTCGTTGCACATGGGGCGCATCGGGTTGCCGCTGCGCGGCGTTGCGAGTTTTCACGGCGCGCTGCGTGCAGCCCATCAGGCGAAGAAAGGCGAGTTCAAGCCCGCCGTACTCATCTGTCACGGCGAGGCCGACGGCATGGTGCCCGCCGAAGACCAAGCGGCGTTTCACAAGGAAATGGAAGATCTCGGTGCCGACTACGAGTTCCACTCCTATCCGGGTGCGAAGCACGGCTTCACCAATCCCGAAGCGACCGACAAGGGCAAAAAATACAATCTGCCGCTGGCCTACGACGAGCGCACCGATCGTCAGTCGTGGGAAGACATGAAGACTTTCTGGGCCAAAGTTTTCCGCTGAGAGGGCAGCCGATGGGCGGTTCCGCGATGTCCGCCCTGTCTCGTCTTGAGCTCGAGCTCGAGCAGGCCACCACCGAAAACATCGCGCCGTTCGGCGAACTTCTGGCTTTTGGTCGCGGCCGACCCGTGGCGCGGACGCGCTTCTACGACGATGCAGTCGAGCTCATGGAAAAACCGGCATTCTCATCCGATGCCGATACCTGTCTGTCTTTGGCGAGAGTGCATCCACGTCCGCTCGAAGTGATCTGGATGGAACGGCACTTCAAGCACACGCAGGCCTTCATTCCGCTCAATGCTAAACCGTGGTGTGCGGTGCTCGCACCGCCGACGGCGAGTGACCTGCCCGATCTCGCCCAGGCACGGGCTTTTCACTTCGCAGGCGATTGCGGATTGCTGATGCACGTGGGCACCTGGCACGAGTTTCCGTTCGCGCTCGAGGTCACGGCCGACATGGTCGTGGTGCTGCGCAACGAGACCAACCGCAACCTCGAAGCCATCAGCGATGGCGAGGCAGTAGGCGAAGATCTGGAAAAGCGCCACATTGGCAAGCGCTTCGGCGTGAGTCTCGCTATTCGTCGAAGCGCAGGTGTTTGACGCTCTTGCCATGACGACGAATGAGGCGCAAGGCTTCGATGCCGATACGGATGTGTCGCAGCACGAATTCGTTGGTGACACGACGATCCGAGGCTTCGGTCTTCACGCCCTCGGGGACCATCGGCTGATCGCTCACCAGCAACAAGGCTCCTGAAGGGATCGAGTTGGCAAAACCCGCGGCAAAGATCGTCGCGGTTTCCATGTCGATCGCCATGCAGCGCGTCTTGCGCAGATATTCTTTGAATTCGTCGTCGTGTTCCCAGACGCGTCGATTGGTGGTGTAGACCGTACCAGTCCAGTAATCGCAGTTTAGATCGCGGATCATGGTGGACACTGCGCGCTGCAGGCTGAACGCGGGCAGCGCCGGCACCTCGGGCAGCAGGTAGTCGTCGGAGGCGCCGTCACCGCGAATGGCGGCGATCGGTAGTACGAGATCGCCGATCTGGTTCTTGCGCTTGAGCCCGCCGCATTTGCCGAGCAGCAGCACCGCCTTGGGCGAGATGGCCGACAGCAGATCCATCACCGTCGCGGCATTGGCGCTACCCATGCCGAAGTTGATCATCGTGATGCCATCGGCGGTGGCGTTAGGCATCGGTCGGTCGCGGCCGACGATTTCGGCGCCGGTTTCCTGGGCGAACAGTTCGAGGTAGTTGCCGAAGTTGGTCAGCAGCACGAACTTACCGAAACCCTCCAGCGGGGTTCCGGTGTAACGAGGCAGCCAGTTGTCGACGATTTCCTGTTTGGTTTTCATGACGGCGCAAGGTATCACGATCGACCGCGAATATAATCCCGTCGGTTGTTTGGTTGCGTGTGAGCCCCATCCGGAGTCAGCATGAGTCAGTCTCGAAGCCGCGTTGCGGTGAGCTTCGATTTTCAGCCTACGCTGACAG
>RGYP01000160.1 GCA_010031985.1 Gammaproteobacteria bacterium | reverse complement strand
GGATAGATAGTGCCTTGGGCAAGGAACTCGACACGATCGGCAGACGGGGCGCCTGCGGCGACGCCGCCGTCCGCGAGCTTCTTTGCCTCCTCGTCGAACACTTCGACAAAAAGCCGCCCGATGATCTTGCGTTTGGCCTCGGGGTCGTTCACGCCCTTCAACTCACCGAAAAAGCGTTCCGCGGCATTCACGCGGATCACGCGTACCCCGAGGTTACGCGCAAAGATATCCATCACCGCATCACCCTCGCGGTGACGCAGCAGACCGTGATCGACGAATACGCAGACGAGCTGGTCGCCGATGGCCTTGTGCAGCAGCGCCGCCACCACCGAGGAATCGACGCCGCCCGAGAGCCCGAGCAGTACGCGCGATTTGCCAACCTGCGCCCGCACGCGCTCGATGGCGTCGTCGATGATGTTGCCGGGCGTCCAGCTCGCGGCGCAGCCGCAGATCTCGTGCAGAAAGCGCTCGTAGATACGGGTGCCCTGCCGGGTGTGCGTGACCTCGGGATGGAACTGCAGCGCGTAGAAACGACGCGTCTCATCGGCCATGCCACCGATTGGCAGATCGGGTGTGGAGGCGATGGCCGTGAAGCCGGGCGGCAGCTCGACCACCCGATCGCCATGGCTCATCCACACGTCGAGCAAACCGTGGCCTTGATCATTGACGCGATCTTCGATCCCGCGCAGCAGCGCCGAGTGATGGCGTGCGCGCACCTCGGCGTAGCCGAACTCGTGCACCGCACCGGGTTCGACACGACCACCCAGCTGCGCCGCCATGGTCTGCATGCCGTAGCAGATGCCGAGCACGGGGACGCCGAGATCGAACACGGCCGCGGGCGCCGCGGGTGAATTTTTTTGAGTGACCGACTCGGGGCCACCCGAGAGGATGACGCCCTTGGGCGCGAACGCGCGTACCTCGGCATCGCCCGCATCCCATGGGTGGATCTCGCAATAGACGCCGAGCTCGCGCACGCGCCGCGCGATCAGCTGCGTGTACTGCGAGCCAAAATCGAGAATGAGAATGCGGTCTGCGTGAATGTCGCGCCCAGTCATGACAGGCGACTCACGAGATCCGGTAATTCGGCGCTTCTTTGGTGATCGTCACGTCGTGTACGTGGGACTCGCGAACACCCGCGGTCGTGATGCGCACGAACGAGGGCCGCGTGCGCATCTGCTCGATGTTTTGACTGCCCGTATACCCCATGGCGGCACGCAAGCCACCCGCGAGCTGGTGCAGGATTGCCACCAGACTGCCTTTGTAGGGCACGCGACCCTCGATCCCCTCGGGAACGAGCTTTTCGAGTTCGGTGGTGGTGTCCTGAAAGTAGCGATCGCTGGAGCCGTGGCGCTGGGCCATCGCGCCAAGCGAGCCCATGCCGCGATAACTTTTGAAGCTCGCGCCCTGGAACAACTCGACCTGCCCCGGCGATTCCTCGGTGCCGGCAAACAGACCGCCGATCATGACCGCGTCGGCGCCCGCCGCGATCGCCTTGGCCACGTCACCCGAATAGCGGGACGGCATCGACGCCGGCTTCGCGCAACGCGGCAACGCGATCGAGTGTGTCGGGCGAGGTACCGACGGCAGCGCCGACACGCAGTCGGCCGCTCGCGTCCTTGCAGGCGCGTGGGCGCTCGGTCGCCTTCTGGATATCTTTGACGGTGATGAGCCCCTTGAGCTCGTAGTCGTCACCGATTACGAGCACTTTCTCGATGCGGTGCTTGTGGAAGAGTTGCAGCACGTCTTCGCGCGCCGCGTTCTCGCGTACCGTGACCAGACGCTCCTTGGGCGTCATCACCGAAGCCACTGGATTGTCGAGTTGGGTCTCAAAGCGCAGATCGCGACTGGTGACGATGCCCACGACCTGCTTGCCCTGCACCACCGGCATGCCGGAGATACCACGTGCTTTGGTGAGTTCGAGCACCTGCCGGATGGTGGCATCGGGGGTCACGGTGATGGGATCGAGCACCACACCGCTCTCGAATTTTTTGACGCGCGCCACTTCGAGCGCCTGTGCCTCGACGGTCATGCTCTTGTGCACGATGCCGATGCCGCCCTCCTGGGCGATGGCGATGGCGAGGCGCGCCTCGGTCACTGTATCCATGGCCGCTGATACCAGCGGCAGATTGAGGCGGATCTGCCGCGTCAGCCGTGTTGAGAGGTCGACCTCGCGGGGTAAAACCTCGGAGTACGCCGGAACCAACAGCACGTCATCGAAGGTGAGTGCTTCCTGAAGGATACGCATGCAGGGGGCCGTCCAATGTGGTTTGGACGGCGCATTCTACGCACCCCTCCCGACCCGGTAAACTTGCGGCGACCAGCAAGGCCCCCGGAGGATCCTGCACCCTTGTCCAGCCCCCGCACGACCCCAGGCGAACGCGCCGTCGCCGAACGCGATGTGTACAGCATCGGACGCCTCAATCGCGAGGTACGGATGCTGCTCGAGCACGGCATGCCCGCCGTCTGGGTGGAGGGCGAAATCTCCAATTTTTCGCGGCCGGCCTCGGGACACTGGTATTTCACGCTCAAGGATCGCGAGGGGCAGATCCGCTGCGCCATGTTTCGCGGCCGCAACGCGCTGCTGCGCTTCGCACCCGCCGATGGCCAGCGCGTCATTGCCCGCGGCCGGGTCACGCTCTACGAGGCGCGCGGCGATTTCCAGTTGCAGGTGGAGCACCTCGAGGACTCGGGCATCGGCGCCCTGCGCCGTGAATATGAGCAGCTGAAGGCAAGACTCGAGGCCGAGGGGCTTTTCGATCCGGCGCTCAAGCGCAAGCTACCTGCCGTGCCGAACTGCATCGGCATCGTGACCTCGCCCACTGGCGCGGCGGTGCGCGACATCCTCAACATTCTCGGTCGACGCTTTCCGGCCGCGAGCGTCGTGATCTATCCGACGGCGGTGCAAGGGCGCGACGCGGTACCGCAACTGCTGCAGGCGATCGCGCTCGCGGCGTCACGCGCCGAGTGCGACGTGCTCATCATCGCCCGCGGCGGCGGCTCGATCGAAGATCTTTGGGCTTTCAACGACGAAGCTGTCGCGCGAGCACTGCGCGCATTACCGATGCCGGTCGTCAGCGGGATTGGCCACGAGATCGATTTCACGATCGCCGATTTCGTGGCGGATCTGCGTGCGCCCACGCCCTCGGGCGCCGCCGAACTCGTGGTACCCGATGGCGCGAGCTGGCGCGCGGGTTTTGAGCGACTCGGGGTTCGGCTCACCGCGACGATCCATCGCCGGTTGCGCGCCGATCTCGAATACCTGGTTGCCATACGCCGCAGGCTTGCGCTGGCGCATCCGGGACAGCGTCTGCGACAGAACGCGCAGCGTCTCGATGAGCTCGAACAACGTCTCGCGAGCAACATGCAACTTTCACTTGGCGAGCGCCGTCATTCACTGCAGCAGTTGTCGGCGCGACTCGCACAAGCCTCGCCCGCACTCGAGCTGCGTCGTCTCGGACAGCGCCACGCCCTGCTCGATGCGCGTCTGCGTCGCAGTCTGCCAACGACCCTCGAGGGCTTGCGTCAAAGATTCACGGTGGCGGCGCGCACGCTCGATGCCGTGAGTCCGCTCGCCACCTTGGAGCGCGGCTTCGCGATCGCTACTCGTGTATCGGACGGTGCACTCCTGCGCGATACCGCAATGATCGATGCGGGGCAGTTGGTCGACGTGCGCCTCGGTCGCGGAGCGCTGCAGGCAAAGGTGATCTCGAAGTCGGGGACGGACGAATGATGCGATTTGCAACGGCTAAATCTTTGACGGTGATCGCCGTGTGCTGGTGGGCTCTGCTCGCGGCAGCCGCCGCGCGCGCGACGACCGAGTTGCCGAGCGCGCTTGCCGTCCCGGGCGGCGTGGTCATTCTCGAGGTGCCGGGCGAAACCGATCGCGCCCCCGCGGTGACCTTCGATGGCAACCGAGTGATGGTGCTGCCCGCCCCCTCGGGCTGGCGCGCCATCGTCGGCATTCCGCTCGCTCGCGCTCCGGGTGCCGCCGCGATCGAGATCCGCAGCGGCAACACGACCCTGACGCAGGGCTTCACGGTGGCAGGCAAGGCGTATTCAACGCAGCGCCTCAAGGTCGCCCCGAAACACGTCGACCTCTCGCCCGAGGACGCCGCGCGCGTCGAGCAGGAGCAGCCGCGCATCCGTGCAGCCATGGCCACCTTTTCGGCGGCGGCGCCCACCACCATGAACTTTGCCGCACCCGTCCGCGGACCGCGCTCGAGTTCGTTCGGCCTGCGCCGCGTGTTCAACGAGCAGCCACGCAATCCCCACTCGGGCATGGACATCGCCGCGCCCACGGGCACGCCGATCTTTGCGCCCGCGCCCGGCAAGGTGATCGAGACCGGCGATTTTTTCTTCAACGGCAACTCGGTTTTCATTGATCACGGTCAAGGGCTGATCACGCTCTACTGCCATCTGAGCAAGGTCGACGTCGCGCCGGGGACCGAAGTGAAAACCGGTGACAAGCTCGGTGAGGTGGGCGCAACCGGCCGCGTGACGGGGCCGCATCTGCACTGGGGCGTTGCGCTCAATCGCGCGTTCGTTGACCCGGCGTTGTTTCTGGGATCGGCAAGCAAGGTCAGCCCGGCAGCGTCAGCGGCCGCGCCTTGAAAGTCGTTCGCCAATTGGCGACGTCGTTCAGCATGATGTCCGAAAGACTGCGCAGCTTGCCGAGCAAACGCGGATGCTCGAGCGGATCGGCGACCATGACTCGACGCAGCTGCTCGAGGCGCTCGACCGTGACGCGTGAACGGAACGCACCACCCGCGAAATCTCCCTGATTGCGGATGCCGTAAATCGCCGAAGCGAGCGCCGGCAGCGAGGCAGTGGTGAAGGTGACGATCTCGGTCACGCCTACATGCCCCTTGCTCCCCATCGGCAAGCCGCTGAGCTTGAAGATGATCCAGCCGATGCACGCTGCGACCGTCGCCCCGAACATGATTTCACCTGACCGAGCAAGACGGTTTTCCAACTTGTTCATGCGAGCGGCGTTCGAGCGGTGATAACCGAGCTGATCGTCGATCAGCTGCAGCGCAACATCACGCACCGAGCGAAGATAGTTCTCGTCGATGCGCGCGTCGGGTAAACCGGTTTACCC
>RGYP01000159.1 GCA_010031985.1 Gammaproteobacteria bacterium | reverse complement strand
ACGAGTTGCAAGGCCGCACTTGAGGCGCTCGACACGCTGGAGCAGGCCTCGCGCCACGTGCTAGGCGCCTTTGCTCAGGCCCCCGAGCGTGCGCTGGCGGTCGCGGTGCCGTTGTTGCGCCTCGCCGGATATGCAATCGGGGGCTGGATGCTGGCCAAGTCGGCGGCCATTGCCGCGCGTAAGCTCGCAGGCGGTGCAGCCGATACGGATTTTCTGCGAGGCAAGTTGGCCGCCGCGCGCTTTTACGCTGCCCATGTGCTGCCGCAGGTCGGGGCGCTGGCGCGGATCGTGACCGACGGCGATGGTAGCGTGCTCGAGACCGACGCGACCCTCGTCTGACACCACCCTCATCCGAAACGACTCTCGTTCGATACGATGATTTCTTTGAATCGCCGCCATTTCATAGAGTCCTCGGTCGCAGCCGCGGCGACGGCGGCCGTGGCGACTGCAGCCCTGCCGGCCGCTGCCGGTGTTGCGCTCTCCGGCGAGGGACTGATCCGGCGCCGCATTCCCTCTTCGGGCGAGATGCTGCCGGTGATCGGTCTTGGAACGTCGGGGCCTTTCGAAGTGGGGGTCGACGCTCGTGACCGCGAGCCGCTTGCTGCGGTACTGAGCGGTTTCTTCGAGGGCGGCGCAACGGTCATCGATACTTCGCCGATGTATTCTTCGGCCGAATCGGTGCTCGGCGAGCTGCTCAACCCCGAGATGCAATCGCGCGCGTTCATCGCCACCAAGGTGTGGACCCGCGGTGCGCGTGAAGGCGTGACGCAGATGACGCGCTCGATGGAGTTGTTGCGCCGCAAGAAAGTCGAGCTGATGCAGGTGCACAACTTGCTCGACCTCGACGTTCACCTTCCAACCTTGCGGCGCTGGAAGGAAGAAGGGCGGATCCGCTACCTCGGCATCACGCACTACACCGTCGAGTCGCATGCACGCTTGGCGGAGATCATCGAGCGCGAGCCCATCGACTTCGTGCAGTTCAATTATTCGGCAACCACCACGGCCGCCGAAGCGCGGCTGTTGCCGCTCTGCGCCGACAAGGGCGTGGCGGTGCTCGTCAATCGCGCGTTCGACGACGGCAAGATATTCAGCCGACTCAAAGATCGGCCGCTACCAGCCTGGGCCGCGGACATCGCCTGCACGAGTTGGGCGCAGCTGCTGCTCAAGTTCGTGATTTCGCACCCGGCCGTGACTTGCGTGATCCCTGCCACCGGCAAGCTGCGCAATTTGCAGGACAATCTCGCTGCGGGACGCGGGCCATTACCCGATGCCGAGCAGCGCAAGGCGATCGTCGCTGCAGTAGCCTGAATCGGGCGCGGTGCAAGTGGGTACATGCGATGCCGCGGCTTCCGACAGGCCTAAATCAGGTAGTCCGCCGACCGTCGCTCCACTGCCAGCGCCTTGACCTGCGGTACGACCTCTAGGTGCAGCGGGTGCGCTTGATAGACGGCCAGAGCCGCGGCATCGATGAATTCGCTGTACAAGACCACGTCGGCGGCGTTCGGGTCGGCGATGAAATTGATGCCGACCTCTATTTTGAGCAATCCTGGAATGCGTCCGGCAAGGCCTTCGAGCAAAACTTTGACGCGGGCAGCATCGGCCGCCTTGGAGGCGCTGTCTCGCAGTCGCCACATGACGATATGTTTGACCATCTTCGGAACTCCGTGGATTCGGGGGATGACTGATTCGGGTCGGGATACTTCGCTCAGCGACCGCGCAAAGTTTTGAACGCCGCAAGGGCGGACTCGCGCGACGCCTTCAGATCGACGATGGGTGATGGATAGGCCTTGGCCGACTTCCCACCGAGTTCGGGGATCCAGCGCCGGACGTACTCGCCGTCGGGATCGAATTTTTCGGCTTGGCTCGTGGGGTTGAAGACGCGGAAGTAAGGTGCCGCATCGGCACCGCATCCGGCGGCCCACTGCCAGCCGAGCGTATTGCTGGCGAGATCCGCATCGACCAGCGTATCCCAGAACCAGCGCGCACCGTGCAGCCAGTGCATGCGCAAATTCTTGACGAGGAACGAGGCGACGACCATACGCACGCGGTTGTGCATCCAGCCGGTTTCCCAAAGTTCACGCATGCCTGCATCGACGAGAGGAATACCGGTTCGGCCGCCTCGCCAGGCCGCGAGCTCCCGTTCGTCGTCGCGCCACGGAAAGCGCGCGAAGTCGCTGCGCAAGGGTTCGTTGGTGGTACGCGGAAAGTGATAGAGCAGATGATGGGCGAACTCGCGCCAGCCAATCTCGGTCATGAACTGACTGCTGCGCCACTTGGGCGCTGCGTGCCACACCTGTCGCGGCGAGAGTTCGCCGAAGTGCAGGTGGGGAGAAAGTCTGGAGGTACCGCCCACCGCCGGCAGATTGCGGGTATCGCCGTAATTTTTGACGGGGCCGTCGAGAAAGGCGTCCAGCAGTTTGGCAGCGCCACGTTCGCCCGGCGACCAACTTTGCTGCATCCCGCCGTACCAGTGAATCTCGGGCATGAGCCGCAAGGCCTCGATGGCGACCCCGGTCGGCCAGCGCTTGGGCGGCGGGATTTTCTTCGGCACCGGTAACGGCGCGGGTGGCGCGAGATCGGTCATGACGCGGCGCCAGAAGGGCGTGAAGACCTGAAAAGGTTTACCGCTCAGGTTCTGCACGTCCCAGGGTTCGACGAGCAGCGCGGCGTTGAAGCTGCGTACCTCCAGCCCCTCTGCACGCAAGGTTTCTTTGATGTGGCGATCTCGGGCGATGACGAGAGGCTCGTAGCGCCGGCTCCAGTAAACGGCGGTGGCACCGGTTTCGGTGATGAGCTTGCGCAGTGCGGCGAGAGAGTCTTTGCCCTGGCGGATGACGAGTTGTGATCCGAGGCGCTCGAGATCGCGAGCCAGTCTGCCCAGCGACTGGTGCAGCCACCAGCGCGCGGCAGCCCCCGGCGCCCACTCGCCTTCTTCGTCAGGGCACCAAAGAAAAATCGGGATCACGGGCTCTCCCCGTGCGATCGCGGCTTGCAAGGCGGGGTGATCGGCAAGTCGCAAATCCTGCCTGAACCAGAAAAGCGTCGCGGTCATGGTCATTTCACCTTTTCGAGCGTGTGCAGCGCATGGGTTGCGATCAACTCGGCCACGGCGTCGATGGCAACCGCGCGTGGCGAGCTCTTGCGCCAAATCGCGCCGATGCGCCGCGTCGGCAGCGGCTTGGCAAAGGGTCTGAAGACGAGACCGCGCGGCGCCGCATGACTGCCCTGCGTCGCCAGTTGCGGCATCAGCGTGAGACCTGCACCGGCGGCGACCATTTGCCGCAGGGTTTCGATGCTGGTTGCGCGAAAGTCCTGCTTCTCTTGAACGTCGATACGGTTGCAGACGTCGAGTGCCTGATCGCGTAGACAGTGGCCATCCTCGAGCAGCAAAAGCGTCGCGCCCTGCAAATCGTCGATGCGTATCTGCTTGCGTGTGGCGAGTGCGTGGTCGGCGGGAGCGGCGACCACGAAGGGCTCGTCGTAAAGCGGCTTGGCACCAAGACCATCCATGTCGATCGGCAACGCCAGCACACCCATGTCGATGTCGCCGGCCCGCAGACGTTCGAGCATGGTGGCCGTCTGGTATTCATAGAGCATGAGCTCGAGCCGGGGGAATTCTTTGCGCAGGCGGGGCGCGACCACCGGCAGCAGATAGGGCCCGATGGTCGGCAGAAAGGCCAAGCGTAGACGACCCGCCAGCGGTTCGCGGTGCGCTTGTGCAATCGCCACCACGTCGTCGCTGGCCTCGACGATGCGCCGCGCCCGGGTGACGATCTCGGCGCCGGCAGGCGTCAGCAGTGCCTTGCGCGGCTGGCGCTCGATGAGCGGCACGCCGAGATACTCCTCGAGTTTCTTGAGCTGTGCCGACAGCGTGGGCTGGCTGACGAAGCAACGTTCTGCGGCCCTGCCGAAGTGCCCGGTATCGGCGACTGCGATGAGGTAGCGCAAATCCTTGAGCTTGATCTCGGCCATCGAAGGACACTCCTTTGTCCGGCGATCGGGTCGTTCGATCGATTTATCTTGTCTATCGAAATCATCACATCAATCGATTGGATTGTCGAGAACCGTATCGGCACCATGCCCCCATTCCAAATCCATAGCAGGAGTTTCCCCATGATCGGCATCGGCCAACAGTTTCCGAAGTTCTCGCTCACCGGCGTGGTGAGCAACGACATCAAGACCGCCTTCCAGTCGTTCACCAACGAGTCGGCCAAGGGTAAGTGGCAACTCGTGTTTTTCTGGCCGAAGGACTTCACCTTCGTCTGCCCGACCGAGATTGCGGCTTTCGGCAAACTCAACAAGGAATTCGCCGCGCGCGATACGCAGGTCTACGGCGTGAGCACCGACAGCGAATTCGTGCACCTCGCCTGGCGCAGCACGAAGTCCGAGCTCAAGGATCTGCCGTTCCCGATGCTGGCCGACATCAAGCGCGAGCTGTCTTCGGCGCTCGGCATCATCGATGCCGAGGCGGGTGTTGCACAGCGGGCGACCTACATCGTCGATCCGCAGGGCGTGGTCCGTTTCGTGTACGTCACCGACCTCAACGTCGGCCGCTCGCCCGAAGAAGTGCTGCGCGTTCTCGACGCGTTGCAGACCGACGAGCTTTGCCCCTGCAACTGGCAGAAGGGCGAAGACACCCTGAAGGCGGCCTGACCGTGAGCACTCTCGAGCAGTTGCGGGATTCTTTGCCGGACTACGCCCGCGATCTCAAGCTCAATCTGGGCTCGGTGCTCACCGTGCAGGGGGCACCCGGGCTCACGGTGCGGCAGATGTGGGGTACGGCGCTGGCGAGCGCCATCGCCTCGCGTCATCTGCCGCTCGCGCAGTCGATCGAGGCGGCGGCGCGAGCCGAGCTCGACGAGGCGGGAATCACCGGCGCCAAGGCGGCGGCGGCGGTCATGGGCATGAACAATGTCTATTACCGCTTCGTGCATCTCGTAGGCGACGCCGACTACCAGACCATGCCGGCGCGGCTACGGATGAACGTGATGGCAAACCCCGGTATCGACAAGCTCGACTTCGAGCTGTACTCGCTGGCGGTGTCGGCGGTGAACGGTTGCGGTCTTTGCATCGAGTCGCACGAGAAGCTGCTGCGCAAG
>RGYP01000158.1 GCA_010031985.1 Gammaproteobacteria bacterium | reverse complement strand
GCCGTCGAGAGCAACCGCTTGCGACAGCGTTTCACAGTGGATCGCGGGGCGGCACACGGCATCGCCAAGGGTCAGGCGGTGATCGCGGGCGAAGGCCTCGTCGGTCAAGCCTTGCGCGTCGGGCCGTGGAGCACCGAAATCATCCTGCTCGCCGATCCCGAACACGCAGTACCCGTGCAGATTGCCCGTACCGGCCAGCGCACCCTGGCGCTCGGCACGGGTCGCAACGGAGAACTCAGCCTGCCGTATCTCCCCTTGCAGTCCGACATCCGCGAGGGTGACCTGCTCGTCACCTCGGGTCTCGGCAAGACCTTCCCGGCGGGCTATCCGGTCGCCAGCGTCAGTGCGGTGCGTCGTGATGGCGCCTCGCCACTCGCGCAAGTCACGGCAAAGATCATGGCGAAGCTCGATCGCGATCGCGTCGTCGCATTTCTTTGGTTCAAGCCGGTGCACCCGGCTGCGCCACCGCCATGATCGCGAGCACCGTTCGCAGTCGCCTGGTGCTGACGACGCTCGCGGCGTTCGTGCTGCAAGTGTTGCCCCTGCCGTTCTGGCTCGCCGCGATCCGACCGCCGCTCGCGGTCATCGCCGTGATTTTCTGGTCGTTGATCGCGCCCCGCGTCGGCGGCATCACCCTCGGCTTCGTCATCGGTCTGGCACTCGATGTGTATCGCGGTGCGGTCTTCGGTCAGCACGCACTCGCGCTGTCGCTCGTGGCGTACGTCGCGGTTCGTCAGCACTTGCTGGTGCGCAACAAGCCGCTGTTCGAACAAACCGTGTTCGCTGCAGCCCTGTTGTTCGCGAGCGAAGCCGTCAGCTGGGCGATCGACGGCTGGACCGGCCATGCCGCGGGCGGCTGGATGCGCTGGTTGCCCATCGTGGTCGGCTCGATGCTTTGGCCGCTGACCTCCGCCTGGCAGGCCAGCGAAAATCGCGCGCGGCGCTGAGCGCGGGTGCGAGAGCGGCACGAAGATGGGGATCCGCGGACGCATCAAAGATTTCTGGATCGAACAAAGATTGTTCGAGCAGCGCGCGCTGGCGACGGTTTTCATCGTCGCAGCCCTGACGCTGGTGCTGCTCAGCAGGCTCATCTGGCTGCAGGTGCTGCGCCACGACGAATACACCGATCTTGCGCAGGGTAACCGCGTGCGGATCGAGGCGCAGCCTGCGCCGCGCGGCATCATCTACGACCGCAACGGCGCGATCCTCGCCGAGAACAAGCCGGCTTATCAGCTTGAACTCGTTCCCGAAGAGGTGCCGGATCTCAAAGCGACTCTGCAGGCACTTGCACGCATCGGCTTGATCGACGCCGACGACATCGACGATCTGCGTCGGATCGTCCGCTCGCGCAGACCCTTCGACAGCGTGCCGATCCGCCTCTTCCTCAACGATGAGGACATGGCGCGCTTCGCGGTGAACCGCTTCGACTTTCCGGGCGTCGATATCCGCACTCGTCTGGCGCGCAGCTACCCGCAGGGCGAGGTGGCGGTCCATGCACTCGGCTACGTGGGCACCATTTCCGAAAGCGATCTGGCGCGAATCGATCGCGAGCAGTACGCGGGTACCTCGACCATCGGCAAAGTCGGCGTCGAAGCCGCGTTCGAGGAGCAACTGCGTGGTCGCAATGGTCGACGCGAAATCATGGTCAATGCCCGCGGTCGCTCGGTCGAAAAAGCGGGCGGGCTCGAGGCGCAACTGGCGGCGATACCGGGCGATCCGGGAACCGATCTCATGCTCACGCTCGATCTCGAGGTGCAGCGCGTCGCCGAAGATGCCGTTCGCGATCAGCGCGCCGCCATCGTCGCGCTCGACCCGAACAACGGCGACATCATCGCGCTCGTCAGTCGACCCGGCTTCGATCCGAACATGTTTGCGCGCGGCCTGACCCGCCCCGAGTTTCGCGCACTCAATGAAAACCCCGATCAACCGCTGTTCAATCGCGCGCTGCGGGGCACGTACCCGCCGGGCTCGACGATCAAGCCCGTGGTGGCACTCGCCGGGCTGACCTATGGCGTCGTCCAACCGACCGAGCCGCACTATTGCGCAGGCTGGTTCTCGCTGCCCGGCAGCAGTCATCGCTTTCGCGACTGGCGGCCACGGGGGCACGGCACGATCGACCTGCGCACGGCCATCGCACAGTCCTGCGATACCTATTTTTACGACATCTCGAACAAGATCGGCGTCCGACGACTACATGATTTCATGGCCGAGTTCGGCCTCGGCGAACCGACGGGCATAGACATCGGTGGCGAGAAAGCGGGCATCCTGCCCTCGCCGGACTGGAAAAAAACGGTGTTCAAAAAGAAGGCGGATCAGGTGTGGTTCCCGGGCGAGACCGTAATCTTTGGCATAGGACAGGGCTACATGACGAGTACGCCGCTGCAGCTCGCGCACATGACGGCGGTGCTGGCCACTCGTGGCAAGAACTATCGACCACGCCTGGTGCGCGCGATGCGCGATCCCGAGACCCAAAAAATCACCGAACTCGCGCCGCGTCCGCTGCCAAGGCCCGAAGCCGGCAAGCCCGAGGATTGGGAACGCGTGATCGACGGCATGCTCGCCGTAATGCAAGGTGGCACGGCGAGTCGATCGGCCGCCGGCGCGCCCTACAGCATCGCCGGAAAAACCGGCACCGCACAGGTGTTCACGGTCGCGCAAAATGCGCGCTACAACGAAGCCGCCATTGCCGAGCGTCTACGTGACCACGCGTGGTTCGTCGCCTTCGCCCCCGTCGAGGCCCCAAAGATTGCGCTGGCGGTGATCGTCGAAAACGGCCGTAGCGGCAGCGGCACCGCCGCGCCGATCGCGCGCAAGGTGATGGACGCTTACCTGCTGCGCAAATTTCCGCCGCCACCCGCCGCGGATGATCGCGTCGCTGCCACGGCCACGGCAGTGACCGAGGAATGAGCATGCTGCGCGAAGACGTCGAAAGCGCCACGCAACGAACCTTGACCCGCACGACGCGGCTGCTCGGCACGCTGCGCCTCGATGGTCCGCTCGTCGCCGGGCTCGCCGCGATCGCGCTCTACGGACAATTCGTACTCTTCAGTTCGTCGGGCGGTGATTGGGAATCGGTGCTGCGCGGCAGCATTCGACTCGGGCTCGGCGCCTTGCTGATGCTGGCGCTCGCGCAGTTGCGACCCGGCCTGCTGCGACGCATCACCCCGTGGCTATACCTCGCCGGGCTCGTACTGCTCATCATCGTCGATGCCATCGGCTACATCGGCAAGGGCGCGCAGCGCTGGCTCGATCTCGGCTTCGTGCGCTTTCAACCCTCGGAAATCATGAAGATTGCGGTGCCCATGGCTTGCGCCTGGCTGCTGCGTGAGCGACCCCTGCCACCGGATCCACGCACCTTGTTGCTGCTTGCGGCGGTGATTTTAGTGCCCACCGCACTCACCATCTTGCAACCCGACCTCGGCACCGGACTGCTCATTCTGATGGCTGGCTTCATCGTCGTGCTGCTCGGCGGTCTCGCGCTGCGCTACATCGCGCTGCTGACCGTGAGCGGCATCGGCGCAGCCACGATCGGCTGGTTTTTCCTGCACGATTACCAGCGACAACGCGTGCTGACTTTTCTCGATCCGCAGGCCGATCCACTCGGCGCTGGCTATCACATCATCCAGTCGACCATCGCCATCGGCTCCGGCGGTCTGTTCGGCAAGGGCTATCTGCAAGGCACGCAAGGGCAACTCGATTTTCTGCCCGAGCGAACCACAGATTTCGTGTTCGCCGTGATCGGCGAGGAGCTCGGTCTCGTCGGTGTCATCGTTTTGCTCGGTCTGTACGTGTTCGTCACGTTGCGCGCCTTGTTTCTGGCTTCGCAGATGCGCGACACGTTCGCGCGATTGCTGTCGGGCAGCCTCGCAGCGACTTTCTTTGTCTACGTGTTCATCAACGCCGGCATGGTGAGTGGTCTGCTACCCGTGGTCGGCGTGCCGCTGCCGCTCGTGAGTTATGGCGGAACTTCCATGGTGACCCTGCTCGCAGGCTTCGGTATGCTGATGTCGTTGTACGCGAACCGGAAACTCGCCGCCTGATGATCACCGTCGACGCTGCGCTCCGCCGCAGTCTCCGCGCAGCTGCCCTGCTGCCCCTGCTCGTGCTCGGCGCTTGCGTTGCTCCGCCCAAGAAATCCACGCCAGCCATGCCCGTGCCGGCCGCCGTGTCGACGCCCGCGCCCGCGCCCGCACCGGCGATACCGCCCGCGGCTGTCGCGGCACCGCTGCCCGAGGCTCCGACCCCCTTCGATCTCGAGCGCGAAGACATCCGCGCCTTCATCGACGAGGTGTCGGCCAAAAATTCCATTCCGGCCGCCGACGTCCGCGCGCTGCTGGCGCAGGGCATGCGTCAGCCGCGGATCATCGCCGCCATCACCCGCCCCGCCGAGAGCGTGCTGCGCTGGTTCGAATACAGCAATCGGTTGGTGAGCGCCGAGCGCGTCGCGCGCGGAGTAGAGTTCGCCCGCAGTCAAAGCGCGCGGCTCGATGCCGTGCATGCCAAAACCGGTGTCTCGCCCGAGTACATCGTCGCCATCATCGGCATCGAAACCAACTACGGTCGAAACAAGGGCTCGTGGCGCGTGCTCGATGCGCTCATGACGCTGGGCTTCGACTATCCGCCGCGCAGCCGATTCTTCCGCTCCGAGCTCGAACAATTCCTGTTGCTGGTGCGCGAAGAAAAACTCGACCCGCTGAGCACCCTCGGCTCCTATGCAGGTGCAATGGGAGCGCCGCAGTTCATGCCCTCGAGTTACCGACGCTACGCGGTCAACGGCGCGCTCGATGGAGCGAGCGATGCGCGGCGCGATCTTTTCGAAAACTGGGACGACGTGATCGGCAGCGTGGCCAATTATTTCGTCGAGCACGGTTGGCAGCGCGAGCAGCCAGCGATCATCACCGCCGAGGCCGACGCCGACACCATGGCCGCGGTGATGCCGATACTCGATCGACGCAACCTCGAACTCAACGAAACCGCCGCAGGCGCGCGCGCGCGCGGCTTCACACTGCCAGCATCGATCGGCGACGACACGCAAGTCATCCTGGTACCCGCCGAACTCGCCGACCGAGCGAACGTGCGGGTCGGGTTACGCAATTTTCACGTCATCACCCGCTACAACCGCAGCATCC
>RGYP01000157.1 GCA_010031985.1 Gammaproteobacteria bacterium | reverse complement strand
ACCCTGCGAAGGGCTCCGCGCCCGTCGATCACTCGGCCTTCTTGCCGAGCGCGCGCGCGCAAGCCGCAGAGCCCTTCGCAGGGTCGGTGCGTATCGCGCAGTCTCTCATGCAGTCGCAGCCCGCACTCAAGGCGGCGCTCATCGAGGGTCGCGATGCGCGGCTTTTTCCGGCGCTGACGCTCGAACTGTTCAGCGACGGCGACGTCCTGGTGCCCGTGCAACGCGGCAGCATGATGCGCGAGTCCGGATCGTCCGCGACGGCTGCCGCGCGCCACTCGGTCGCGAGTTATTGGCGCGTGATCCCGCAATTCGGTCGGGTCTGGCGTGAGCCCGGCGACGGCGGCTGGTCGAGGGCGGCCCTGCCACTGATGTTGGTGAACGACACCGAGAACCATGCGCATCAAGGCGTCGCCATGTTCCACTACCGCGGCAAGCGCGTGAGCGCCCTGCAATTTCAATTCACGCAGCAAACCGCCCCATACCTGCTGCATCAGCACAATGTCTTTTGGGGTAGCGCGTCACTCGAACGGACGGCGAGTACGCTCAAAGATATCGAAGCGGCACGCGCGGCAGCCCGGCGCGAGCTGGCCGGGAGAATCCCCGCAAAGCCCTGGACCGATCTCGAGCGGCAGTTTGCCCCGGGTACGCTCGAGGGCTTCGGCGCGCCGCTGCTGCCGCGTTGGCAGGTGATCAACGCGCTGGTCTATCGCGGCACGCTTTATTACCAGAACTCGAACACCGCACACGGCCCCTACCCTTACCCCCTCGAAATGCGCTTCGGCGTGCGCTCGGTCATGAAAAGTATCGCCGCACCGCTCGCGATACTGCGCCTTGCGGAGGTCTACGGCCCCTACGTCCTCGACCTGCATATCGGCGACTACGTCGATGGCCTCGATCCCAAGTTTTCGCGCATTCGCTTCATCGACGCGGCGAACATGTCGAGCGGATTCGGCGGCACGGGCAGCTTCCGCACCCATCCCAACAATCCGTTCGACGGCTACCTCGATGCCGACTATGACGCTTGGTACACGGCTGGATCCACCAATGAAAAACTCGCGCTCATCTCGCGAAACCTGAAGCCCTATCCCTGGGCCCCCGGAACCGTGATGCGTTATCGCGATCAAGATTACTTCTTGCTCGGTCTTGCGCTCGATCGCTTCTTGAAGTCGGTTCGCGGACCCGACGCCGATCTTTGGGACCTGCTGACGAACGAGGTCTTCGCGCCGATCGGCATCCACCACGCCCCTGCGGTACGCACCCGCGAGGGCGCCGATCGCGACGGTGTGGTCTGGGCGAACGCCGGTTATTACCCCTCACTCGATGATCTCGCCAAGATCGCCCTGCTGCTGCAAAACGAGGGTGCCCACCAAGGCCGACAGATTTTGCATCGCCAGTTGACCAACGAGTTGCTGGCAGCGAAAGACGCTCTCGATCCTTCAGGGGACGCCAGCCAAGGCACGATCAAAAATCCCGAGTCACTGCCGTTGGGTGTCGCACCCAAAGAACTCTATCGCAGCGGCTACTGGTTTCCGCGTCATGTCGATCGCAGCGGCAAGATTCGCTACCTGCCCTCGATGCAGGGCTCTGGCGAGAATCGGGTGACGCTCTATCCGAACGGCATCATCACGCTGCAGATGGGCAAAGCAGCCGAGCTTCCCGCAGGCGAGAAAGCGCTCTCGGAAGACATCGATGCGACCCACCGTCTCGTCGAGCGGATGCTGCCTTTCGACGGCACACTCAAAAAATAGGCGAACCAAACCCATGCTCAGCGACTTTGCGCTGATTTCGGTTCTTTTGATCGCTGCGCACCTGCTGCGCGCGGCAGTCCCGGTGTTATCGCGTTTCTTGATGCCGACATCGATGATCGCCGGCGTCCTAGCGCTGGCGCTCGGACCCGGCGGCTACGATCTGCTGCCCTTTGCGCGCGACGCGGCTGGCAAGGCAAGTTTGCTCGCCTATCCGGGGATCCTGATCACGCTGCTGTTTGCGACGCTGCTGCTCGGTCATCGTCCAACCATGGGCCTCAAGGCCGGCTGGCACGCGAGCAGTTCGTCCTTTCTCTACAACATGGCTTCCGAGGTCATGCAGTACGGGATCGTCATTTGTCTGGGCGTCGCGCTGCTGAGCACGGTATTCGTCGATTTACGGCCGGAGTTCATCGTCATGCTGCCCTCGGGCTTTGCGGGAGGACACGGGACCGCTGCCCTCTTCGCCGATGCACTGCCTGACTGGGAGGCGGCGCGCAGCGTCGGCTTCACGTTTGCGACCATTGGCATTTTGTTCGCCGTTTTCGGCGGTCTGGCGATCATCAACCTTGCACGCCGCCGTGGCTGGGTGAAGACGCCGTCCGATTCGACAACGATCGCAGCCACCCACAGCACGTTCCTGCCGCGCGAATCCCAGGAGTCGATCGGCCGGGCGACGGTCAACGGCATGGCGCTCGATGCACTCGCCTGGCATGTGGCGCTGGTGCTCGGGGTTTACGGCGCCGCAATGGCCTGTATGCCGACGCTACGCGAATGGCTGCCCGTAAACTTCGTATTACCGGCTTTCGGCGTGGCCATGGTGCTGGGTGGCCTCACGCAAAGCGCACTCAATGCAGTCCGACTCGGCGAATATGTCGACCAGCAAGTCATCAACCGCATCGGCGGTCTGCTCGCCGACTATCTGGTCGCATTCGGTATCGCCTCGATCAACGTGCAGATCGTGCTCGATTACGCGATACCCATCATGGTGTTTTCTTTGATCGGACTCGCCATTTGCGTCAGCTGGATGCTGATCGTGGCGCCCCGGGTGTTCGGCGAGCGCTGGTTCGAATCTGCAATTTTCACCTACGGCTGGAATACCGGCACGATCGCCTTTGGTGTCGCGCTGCTGCGCGTCGTCGACACACGCAAGGACTCACGCGTGCTCTCGGACTACGGAATTGCCTTCATCGCGATCGGTCCGATGGAGGCCCTGCTCTACACCATCGTGCTGACGGCGCTCGGTACGGGACAATTGCTGACGCTCGGCATCGCACTCATCGCAATCGCACTGACGCTCGCAGCACTAGCGATCTGGCGCGCCCGTCGCGTAAGGTGATGGGCGGTACGTTGCCGACCAGGAGGTTGACGAGTGCATGGAGTAAACAAGCAAACGACCGACAAGCCGCCGAACTGTTGGGAGTGCCACCACTTCGGGGTCACATGGGAGCCCGCGCTCCCCTACCTCTGCAAAGAAATGGGGTTCAAGAGCGCGCGCCTGCCGAGCCAGGAAGTACTCGCGGCCGATGGACACCCATGCCGAGCGTTCTCCAGCAAAACAAGCGTGCAGAATTCGCCGATCGAGCGCTCATATTTCCGGAAGTAGAGCCGACTAGGAGGGTATGCACATTGGATACGCAGCCCGACTGCTCCATCGATGGTCTGCTCAGGACCCGATCAAGCGCGAATTTCGCTGCTCACGCTGCGGCAAGCGTCGGCAGTCGAACTCCGCTTCTGGGCCGACGGCCAATGATTGCGAAGCCTGTCGACCGAAGACGCCATCGTCCGAGCCCACGCCCGCTCGTCGGGAATGGATCGCGTAGCAAAGCCGATCGGCCGCGAACGTCCCTGCTGTTTTTGACGGCACTGTGCTTGAGCCCCCTGCTCAGCGCCTGCGATGACTACGCGATGAGTCCGCAAAGAATAAAAGCGGATCGGCGAACGTTTTATGCCTGTGCCGGCTTCGTTCGCATCCACAAAGAAACCAAGTCGGGGCGCGACGTTTACTCGATCCTGTTCACCGATTCGCGCGGCGTCGAAAAATCGCTGAAAGCGATCAAGTCACTGGACATCATGCCCATCCCGTCCCGAATCAGCGTCCCCATGCCCGCATCTTTACCCGACCCGCTCAAAGACAAGGACGACGACGGCTTGCCCTTCAAAAATGGCTGGACGTATACATGGCCGGATGGCTCGGCAGCAAAGCTGGTCAACGGCCGCTGGGTTCCGACGGACCAACGAAATCCCGTGTGCGCACCCGAGAATTCCTGATCACTTGGCAGACCTTCGCTATCGCGGCCATTCCCGGGATGGCGGGCTCGGTCTGGGCGACCTTGCGCCTCACCCCGCGAATGAACGCCGTCGACCTTGCCGAGTGGGTGTTTCTCGCCTCCCTGCTGACGGTCGTACTCAGCATCAGTCAGTTCGGAATCAAGCCGGGGTACATGCAGGAGGTGTCGGATCGCGGCAAAGATGCGCGCTATGCCGCGCTGCGGGTGTCGTTGCTGATGACGGGTACCACCGGATTTGTGGCAGGGAGCGTCGTGGCGGCAGCACTTTTTTTTCTTCGGTACCTCGGTCACTGGCAAAACTCGGCCGTGCTGCTCTGGTTACCGCTTTTCGGTCTGCTCGCCAACCTCGGCATGATGCTGCATACCGATTTGCGTGCGCTCGGTGGCGCACGCGTACTCGCCGTGATAGCGGCCGTCACGTTCCCGTTATTCGCCGCACTCTTGGAATTCACTCTTCGTGGCGGCATCGATCCCCTGACGGCATTTTTCGCGGCGCAATGCGCGACGTCGATCATCACCATCGGATACCTCGGACATCGCGCAGAGGTCATGCGTCACGCAGGTGTCGATCTTCGATTTTTGCGTCGTGCTTTATTGATAGGGCTGCCAGTGATGGGCGGCTTGCTCGCCAAGTACGTCGCCGACCTCACGGTGAGCGCCACGTTCCGCTGGTCCGCCGATGCCACGGTCGCCGGGTCTTTTGGTCTTGCGGTTCGGGCCACCGAGCCCCTGATGTCGCTATTCATCGGCGCCTTCCAGATGGCGTGGGGAGCGACCATTTATCAGTGGATCAAGCAGTCGGCGGATGGCGCTATCGTTCAACGATTCTCCGCTCGCTCGTGGTGGATGACCGTCACCGGGATACCGCTCGGTATCCTCATCGCCGCACCCATTATCTTTTATGTCAAAGACACCACGGTGACGATGCTCGATTGCATGTTCGTCGGCATGATGATCTCCCGACTACTGGCTTTCGGAATGGCTTCTTCGATGGGTTTTGGACAAACTCTGCAGCGCAATTATCGCGTCGGAATGCGCCTGCTACTCACCGAGATGCTCGTCAGCATCACCGTATTGCCACTGCTCGCGATCGCCAGCACGCCGTGGGCGATTCTCGCGGCAGCCGCG
>RGYP01000156.1 GCA_010031985.1 Gammaproteobacteria bacterium | reverse complement strand
CGCTGCTGCAAACGCACCGCGAGACGCTGTCGATTGCCGATCACGCGCAGACGCACGCGATTGGCGTGCAGCTCTTCGACCTCGCGATCGAGCGCTTCCATGAAAAGGCCCATGAGCGTTGCGACCTCGGTCTCGGGTCGACGCCAGTTTTCACTGGAGAACGCGAACAGCGTGAGCGCACCGACGCCGAGTTGCACGCATTCGCGGATCACCTGACGCACGGGCTCGATGCCCGCGCGGTGCCCGGCAGTGCGCGGCTCGCCACGGGCTTCGGCCCAGCGGCCGTTGCCGTCCATGACGATCGCGATGTGCCTGGGCAGGGTCAAGGGCTGCGCTCGCGGCCTCAGACCTGCATGATCTCTTTTTCTTTGACTGCGAGAGCGGCGTCGATCTCGGCCACGTGCTTGTCGGTGAGCTTCTGGATCTCTTCCTGCGCCTTCTTTTCTTCGTCCTGGCTGATCATCTTTTCTTTGAGCGCTTCCTTGACGTCTTGCAGAACGTCACGCCGCACGTTGCGCACCGAGACACGCGCCGCCTCCGCATCACCACGCACCACTTTGGTGATGTCGCGCCGGCGCTCCTCGGTGAGCGGCGGCAGCGGTACGCGGATGACCGCACCGGCGGTATTCGGCGTCAGTCCGAGATCGGACTTGTAGATGGTCTTTTCGACCGCCTGAATCGCGCTCTTGTCCCAGGGCGTGATGACGATGGTGCGCGCATCTTCCACGCCGATGTTGGCAAGCTGCGACAGCGGCGTCTCGGTACCGTAGTAATCGACCTTCAGGTTCTCGACCAGGCTCGGACTCGCACGGCCTGTGCGCAGCTTCTTGAGGTCCGCCTGAAACTGCTGCACGCACTTGGCCATGCGCACGGTGGCGTCTTTCTTGAAATCTTCGATCATCGTCGTCTACCTCAGGAGTTGGTCACCACGGTGCCGATGTCCTCGCCCCGCACGATACGCAGCAGATCGCCGGCATTGGTCAGGTTATAGACCTGCAGCGGCAGCTGATTATCGCGGCACATGACGATGGCCGTCGCATCCATCACGTTCAACCGCTCATCGAGCACCCGATCAAAAGTGAGGCGAGGATAGCGCACAGCCTTGGGGTCTTTCATCGGGTCTGCCGAATAGATGCCGTTCACCTTGGTGGCCTTGACGAGGAGTTCGGCGCCGATCTCGATCGCGCGCAGCGAGGCTGCGGTGTCAGTGGTGAAGAACGGGTTGCCGGTGCCGGCGGCGAACAACACCACGCGTCCCTTTTCGAGGTGACGGATGGCACGGCGCCGGATGTATTCCTCGCAGACCTCGTTGATGCGGATCGCCGACATCACACGCGCGTAGCTGCCGATGCTCTCGAGGGCATCCTGCATCGCAAGGCAATTCATGACGGTCGCGAGCATGCCCATGTGATCGCCCGTGACGCGATCCATGCCCGCGCGCGCGAGACCCGCACCCCGAAAGATGTTGCCACCACCGATGACGACCGCCACCTGCACGCCGAGCGCCGTGAGCTCCTGGATCTCGAGGGCGATCCGCTTGATCACCGCCGGATCGATGCCGTAGTCGGTACCGCCCATGAGCGCTTCGCCCGACAGTTTCACGAGGATGCGCTTGTACCGAACCTTCGCTTCAGCCATTGCCCGTCTCCCCTTGAAGAAAACCCCGCCGAGGCGGGGTTTTCGTTGGCTCTCTGCGGCGGCTTACTTGCCGCTGCTTGCTTTGACCTGTGCCATGACCTCGCCTACGAAGTCATCCTGCTTCTTTTCGATGCCGGCGCCAACCTCGAAACGGCGGAACGCCTTCACCTCGGCCTTGGCAGCCTTCAGCAACTTTTCGATGCTCTGGTCCGGATCTTTGACGAAGGCCTGTCCGAGCAGCGCTTTTTCATTGAAAGTCTTGCGCAGACGGCCCTCGACCATCTTGGCGACGATCTCGGCAGGCTTGCCCTCGGCGAGCGCCTTCTCGGTTTCGATCTCGCGCTCTTTGGCCACCACGTCGGCGGGCACGTCGGCCGCCGAGAGATAGTCGGGATTGCTCGCCGCCACGTGCATCGCGAGATCGTGCGCGAGCTCGGCCGAGCCGCCCTCGATCGCAACCATCGCGCCGATGCGCGTCCCGTGACGATACGCGCCGAGAAAACCGGTCGCGGCAAGCGAAGCGTGCCGTCGAACCGAGATGTTCTCGCCGATCTTGGCGATCAGGGCACGACGACGCTCATCGACGGTCTCGCCCGAGGCCAGCTTCAAGGCGTTGAGCGCCTCGAGGTCGGCCGGCTTCGCGGCCAGCGCCACCTTGGCGACTTCGCTCGAGAACGACTGGAAATCGGCCTCGCGAGCGACGAAGTCGGTCTCGCAGTTGATCTCGGCCATCACCGCGGACTTGCCGTCGGCGGATTTCTCGAGCGCGATCACGCCCTCGGCCGCCACGCGCGCGGCTTTCTTGTCAGCCTTGGCGAGCCCCTGCTTGCGCATGAGTTCGGCGGCGGCGTCGAGATCACCCTGCGTTTCGACGAGTGCTTTCTTGCACTCCATCATCCCGGCGCCCGTGCGCTCGCGTAGCTGTTTGACTGCTTCGGCAGAAATGCTCATCAAAAGTCTCCTTGGATCACACGCGCTGACAAGCCGCGCTGATCAACCCCGACGGCGCGGCGGCGCGCTGGCGGTCTTGCGACGGGGGGCCGACGCGCTGGTGGCCGGAGCCACTTCGCCCTCTGCAGCCTCGGGGACATCGACGGCGTCGGTCTCTTCCGACTCGATCGGTGCCGCAACCGAAGGCTGCGGTCGACGACGGGCGGGCGCTGCCGCAGCCGGGCTGCGACGTGCCGCGCGAACCGCCGCTTCACGACGCGGTTTGCCACGCGCGGCCTTCGGCTTCGGGTTGCCCTGCTCGTCGAGCTCGACGAATTCGTCTTCGGTGACCGCGAGCGCCGGCGCCGTCGAGCGCCCTTCGATCACGGCATCGGCGATGCCGCCCGCATAGAGCTGAATGGCACGCATGGCGTCATCGTTGCCCGGAACGACGTAATCGACGCCGTCGGGCGTGCAGTTGGTGTCGACGATGGCGACCACCGGAATGCCGAGTTTGTTGGCCTCGTGCACGGCGATCTTCTCGTGACCGACGTCGACCACGAAGATGGCATCAGGCAAAGATTCCATGGCCTTGATGCCGCCGAGCGAACGCTCGAGCTTCTCGAGTTCGCGACGCAGCATCGTGCCTTCTTTCTTGCCGCGCTTGTCGAGCGAACCGTTCGCCTTCATCTC
The DNA here is from genome assembly GCA_010031985.1 of Gammaproteobacteria bacterium. Lineage (GTDB taxonomy): Bacteria > Pseudomonadota > Gammaproteobacteria > Steroidobacterales > Steroidobacteraceae > UBA964. The sequence continues at coordinate 1,904 of RGYP01000156.1, read as the reverse complement.
GGCGAGATCGGCGAGCCGCTTGATCGACTGCCGCACGGTCTTGAAGTTGGTGAGCATGCCGCCGAGCCAACGCTGGGTCACGAAGGGCATGCCGGCGCGCGCGGCTTCTTTCTCGATCGGCTCGCGAGCCGAGCGCTTGGTGCCGACGAAGAGCACCGTGCCGCCGTCTGAGGCAACCCCGTGAATGAACTTGGCAGCCTCCGCGAACATCGGCTGCGTCTTCTCGAGGTTGATGATGTGGATCTTGTTGCGTTCGCCGAAAATGAACTCCGCCATTTTCGGGTTCCAGAAGCGGGTCTGATGTCCGAAGTGGACGCCCGCTTCCAGCATCTGTCGCATGGACACGCTGGCCATAAAGTACTCCTTGTCGGGTTGGGCCTCCGCACATCCTCGGCTGCCATCCCGCCACCCGAAGGTCTTGGGACACCCAGCAACCGATGCAACGATGTGCGTGTGGGTTGTTTACGTTGCCAAAAAAGGCGGCGCTTTATACCATGCACCTCCCGTAAAAACAATACGTTACGGCCCCACCGCTGCCATGCCCGTCACCCTGAAAAGCCCGCCCGAACAAGACAAGATGCGCGAGGCCGGCCGCCTGGCCGCCGAAGTGCTCGACATGATCGGCGAGCACGTGCGCCCCGGGGTCACGACCGATGAGCTCGACCGACTCTGCCACGAGCACATCACTCAGGTGCAGCGCGCGGTCCCGGCCAATCTCAACTATCGCGGATTCCCGAAGACCATCTGCGCCTCGGTCAATCACGTGGTCTGCCACGGCATTCCGGGGGACAAGAAGGTCAAGGATGGCGACATCGTCAACATCGACGTCACGGTCATTCGCGACGGTTTTCACGGTGATACGAGTCGCATGTATTACGTGGGCAAACCGACGGTTCAGGCGCAGCGCCTGGTCGACGTCTGCTTCGAGGGCATGTGGCGCGGCATCCGCATGGTGCGCCCGGGCGCCACGCTCGGCGACATCGGTCATGCCATCCAGACTTGGGTCGAAGCGAGCGGATTTTCGGTCGTGCGCGAGTACTGCGGTCACGGCATCGGTCGCATCTACCACGAAGACCCGCAAGTGCTGCACTACGGCGAGCCGGGCACCGGACTCAAACTGCAGACCGGCATGACCTTCACCATCGAGCCCATGGTCAACGCCGGCAAGCGTCACGTGAAGCTGCTGCCCGACGGCTGGACCGTGGTCACCAAAGATCACTCGCTCTCTGCGCAGTGGGAGCACACGGTGCTCGTCACCGACACCGGCTACGAAGTGCTCACCCTCGGCGCCCGCTCGCGCGAACCAGGGCTGCTCGAGGGTGCGGCCTGATGCCGGCGCGAGCGCTGATCGAAGAATTGCCGGCCCGTCTCGCGGCCGCAGGTCATACCGCCAGCGCCTACGCGCAGTTGCTGCGCGAAGGGCAAGCCGAACTCAAGACGCGCTTCGAGGCCGAAGAGTCGATCGAATCTTTGGTGCACGCACGAGCCCAGCTCGTCGATGCGGTGCTGCGCGAAATCTGGCGCGAGCGGCTGCCGGGTCACGATGCCGACTGGGCGCTGGTCGCCGTCGGCGGCTACGGGCGCGGCGAATTGCAACCCTGCTCCGACGTCGACATCCTGACACTCGTCCCGGCCCCCCTCGATGAGGCAGGCCGCGCCGCCCTCGAACGTTTCGTGACTTTTCTTTGGGATGTCGGCATCGAGATCGGTCACAGCGTGCGCACCATCGACGAGTGTCGCAGCGAAGCGGCGGGCGACGTCAGCATCATGACCACCCTCATCGAGGCGCGGCGACTCGCGGGCTCTGCGCCCTTGGTCGAGGCGATGCTCGAAGCGCTCGCACCCGCACATCTCTGGCCGGTCAAATCTTTCTTCGAAGCCAAGGTGCGCGAGCAGGCGGACCG
>RGYP01000155.1 GCA_010031985.1 Gammaproteobacteria bacterium | reverse complement strand
CTCTCGATGATGGCGTCGTCGTCGATGGTCATCAGCGACGCGGCCCCGGGGCCTCGCAATCGGACAGTGCGATGAGCTTGCGCGTACGCCTCGATTATCGAGGCTCGGCGGTATCGCAGCGCGATCTCGACGAGTGGCTGCAAATGCCCAAGGCCGTCCACATGGACATTTCTTTGGTGGCCGCCGGCGATCAGCCGCATCTGCTCGCGCAGCGGAAAATCACGGCCCGTGTGCGACCGCGTCTGCGTACCGGCGCTGTCGACGGATACTCGGACGACTGGCGAGAGAAGGCTTTGTCGGCGATCGACGATGCCACCCGCGACATGCTTGAACCCCTCGCCTGCTCTACGCCCGTGCTGCACGCCGCGGTGTCCAGTGGAAAATTGTGGCTCGAAGCCGCAGGTTACGCGGGGCTCTCGGAGGGCCGCACCCTGCTGCTGATTCCGTCGGTCGAAACCTCGGTCGCAGCTCTCTGGCCGATCGTGAGGGTCAGCGGCTCAGGCGCCGCGGGCGCCATGCGCCAACTCGACCTGCTGCGCGGCGATGCGGACTCTTGCCTCGCCGGCTGCCGCGCGCTGCCGCTCTAACCACGCAAGGGTCGTCAACCGCCTCCGGGCTTGCGGAAGCTCGGCACGCCCGACTGCAATTCCGAGTTACGTCGCTCGATCAAATCGCGCAAGGTGGCGATTTCCTTTTTGAGCTGCGCCAATTCGGTGACCGCCGCCTTCATATCTTTGGCTTGAGCATCGCTCAGCACCGCCACCGGTCGTTTGTTGCCAGCCGCGGCTTCGGCGCCCGCGGGTGACCCCAAGGTCACCACCGCGCGCTGCGTCGTGTCCTCGGCCATGGTTTGGAACTTGGCGAGGTTGGCTTCAAGCAACTTCAGCTCTTTCAGCGTCGCATCGACACGCTCGATGCTCTCGTTCTGGGCGGCGATGGCCACATCGAGGCTCGCAGCCTTTTCATTGACCTTCGAAAAAACGATGGCGACGACCACGGCCATGACGATGCCCACGCTCAACATGATGGCACCGAAAATCGCTGGTGCATTGCGCACAGCCCGTGTTGTTTCTTCGTTGGTTTCGACGACCTGTGCCAGGCGACCGATCGCCTCCTGCGTGGATTGGGCACTGTCGTTGGCGGCATCGGCCGCATCGAGCACGAGCGAAGTCAGCTGCTCAAGCGGATTTTGCGTCTCTTCGGCTTTGGCTTGTTCGTTCATCGCGACTTCTCCATCTCACTGTGTGCCGCATTCACTTGCTGACATTGCCACGCAAGGTACGGGTTCGACTGACGGTCCGTTCGATCCGCTTGCGCAGATCGTCATTGAAGGTGAGCGCATCACGAACTCGGGTGACTTCGGCGAGAAGCTCCTCGGCCTTGTGGAACGATTCGCTGATTTCGGCCTGACGCTCTTCGATCGACTGCACCGCGGCATCGACTTTGGCCATCGAAGCGGCGATGTCCTCGGCAGCTTTGGCGGCCGCAGCCGCTGCAATTTCTTCGGGCGCTTGAGTCACCGGCGCCGGCGCCGCTTCAGACTCGGCCAACGGGCTTATCGCGGCTGCGCGCTCGATCTCCACTGCCTCGGAATCGGCAGGGGTGATCGCCTCCGCCACGCGCTCCACGGCCACGTCCGAGACGGCCGAGTTCGTCATCGAGTTCATTTTCGTGGGACCGTGGTCGGCCGACTTGAACACCGCCGACTTCGGGCCGACGACATTCGGTATCTCGTCATTGTTTCGTTCAGACATTTCTCAGCCTCCGCGGCGTACGGGCTTGACCGCTTCCGCACGCATTACCGTAGGGTTCGCCCGGCATGCACCGAGACGCCAGATCTGCGGGCGCATCGCCTCGGCAGCAGTCTTTCCGGCGAACGGCCCCACTTCGACTCGGTAGCCTCCAACCTGCTCGCGCACGCGGGTCGGCACAGTACGATCGAGGCGGGCCAACAAGGTGTCGGCGGACTCGCGATCGGGATGCACACCACAGTCGTACACGTACTGCCGGGCTACGCCGTCTTCGTCCGAGAGCCATGACCTCAGAGCGATGAAGCCGACCAGCACGGCGATCGCGGCACCGAGCAACGCCAAAATGGGCAGCAGCCGACGACTGCGAACGGTGACGTCGAAGCTGCGACGTTCGGCGCGCTCCTTGGAGAGCTCGATCAGCACGTCGCGAATTTCGCCTGAGTCGCTCCGTCTCGACGAGACGGTGGGTTTCGGCATCGTTTGCGATTCTTCCCGCGGTGCGACACGAATATCTTTGAGGACGTCGATGACCGATGAAGCACTTGACGCTTCCATAGCGCCTGCAGCCGCCGCGTCCGCGACGTCCAACGTCGTCGGCTCCAGATTCCAAACCACGGCGAGCGAGCCGAGGTTGCCAATCGGCAAGTCACCCAATCTTTTGGGTGCATGACGGACGAGCGCAATCACCCGCAGAGCGCTGCCGAAGAGGCCATTGATGAGCCGACCAAGCGAAGCGGCCTCAGCCTCGCTCATGCGCTCTGCGTTGTCGATGACCAACAAGCGCGGCGCAATCTGCTCGGTGCGCGACATCAACGCGTCGATCGGAATATCGGCCAGCAACCGATTCGTCGATTGCACCACCGTGTCGCCCTCGCCAGGCTCATGAAACTCCGTTCGCGCGCCTGCAGTGCGCAACTCGCGCACCAGCTCGCGCGCATTGGTCGACAGCACCTCGGCAGACGCCGCCGAAACGATGAGCAGCGGAGCGCCGCCTTGTTTGACAAGATCGCAAACTTCAGCAAACGCCTCGGGCCCGCTCAGCACGCTCGCGATGGAACCGTTCATGCAGGCCTCCCGGTCGGCGAATTGCCATCCTCGTCAAAGGTGAACTCAGGCGGCAGTTTCGCCTGTGGCACCTCGGGTATCTGTAGCCCCGGCGTCAAGGCGCTCAGCCGGAACACGTAGGCGAGCACGGCGGCGACGGCGCGGTAAAGCCCCTCGGGGACCTCGCGATCGAGCTCGGTGGTGAAGTAGATCGCACGCGCGAGCGGTGGCGAAGAAACGAGCGGTACCCCCGCACGCTTCGCTTGTTCCTTGATCGCCGCGGCAATTTCACCGCGTCCCTTCGCGAGCAGGATCGGCACCGGATTACGTGCCTCGTCGTACTCGAGAGCAACCGCGAATTCCGACGGGTTGACGATCACGACGTCGGCATCACGCACCTTCTCGAGCATCTTGCCGCGACTCAGCTCGCGTTGTTTGCGTCGAATCTGTCGCTTGACCTCCGGGCGACCCTCGATGTCCTTCATCTCGTCCCGTACTTCCTGCTTGGTCATGCGCAGTCGTCGCAGGTAATTCCAGCGCTGGTACGGCACGTCGACGATGGCGATGGCGGCAACGGCTACGCTCACGAGCGTGAAGATCATGAGGGCGAGCGAGGTCCCCGCTTCGATCATGGGTTCGAGCGCGTCACGCGCCAAGGCGAGCATCTCGAAACGGCGGGTCCACAACACCCCAACCAACACCGCTGCGATCACCGAAAACTTGAGCAGATTGCGCAGCAGACCCATCCAGGCTTGCGCGCCAAAAATACGTTTCAGACCATTTAACGGATTGAGCTTGCTGAGCTTGGGTGCTGCCGCCTGCGCAGAAAAATTGAAGCCCCCGTTGACGATCGAAGCGAGCAAAGAAACGACCAGCGTCGTCAACAAAATCCACTTGACCGCCCATAGACCCTCGAAGATGCGCTGGCCTGCCAAAGCGGCGAGATCATCGACATCCTCGATCTGCCCACGTGAAAAGCTCAGACTCTGCCGCAGCATCTCCGCGATCCCATCGACGATGCTGTCACCGATGAAGAAGATCAGCCCACAGACGGCGAGCACCTCCACGGCACCGCCAAAGTCCGGTGAGCGCGGTAGCTCACCTCGCTCGCGTGCCTGAGAAAGCCGTCGTGAGGTCGGCTCCTCGGTTTTTTCTTCGCCCTGCTCCTCGGCCATGACTCAACGCACCTCGAGGAACTGGCTGCGCAGGAACAGTTGTGCCTGCAACCAAAGATCGGCGATGCGTTCGGCGATGGCCGGCATGAGCAAAAACAACATACCGAAGCCCACCAACAGGCTCACGGCAAAGCCGACGGCGAAAACGTTCAGCGAGGGGGTCGCTCGTGACAGCGCGCCGACGCCGAGATTGACCGCCAGCAGGGTTAGCAGCAGTGGCGCTGCAAGCAGCGCCGCGCCCGTAAAGATCACTTTCGAGAACTCGAGAATGGCTGGGATGTCTACCAGGCGAAATTCGCCCGGCGGCAGAACGCGGATGCTCTCCGCGATCATCGAGATCACCACCGTGTGACCGCCTGCCGTGAGAAAAATCAACAACGCGAACAAGTTGAGAAACTGCGCCAACACCGGCGTCGAACCAATCGTCGGATCAAAGGACTGGGCAAAACTCAAGCCCACCGCCATGGAGATCTGCTCGCCCGCCGTGACGACGGCAGCGGCTACAAATTGCAGAATGAGCCCCATCGTCACACCGATCAAAATTTCACTCAGCAGCAATAGCAAGGTCATCTCGCCAAAAGGACGGCCCGGATTGGAGATCGAATCAGACAAGGCAGGCATCATCACGACGCACAAGGCGCCCGCGTAGACGATGCGGATACGGCCGGTCGCCGCGGCTTGACTGAACACCGGTGCGGCAAGGAAAAAAGCCGTCACACGCGTTAGCGGCAGCAGCAGGGCCTGTAGCCAGCTCAGGGTCAGCGCTCCGAGTTCGAGCATATTCAGGCACCCACGTCGGGAATACGCTCGAAAATCCGCCGTGCAAAGTCGACCTCGTGGCGAGCGTGCTCATGTCGATGGGCATGATGATGGTCTCGCCGATCATGATTGCGCTGCCGTTCAAATTCTTGTTGTTCGTGCTGGTTGACGGCTGGGCCTTGATTCTCGGCTCCGTGGCGGCGAGTTTCGGAGCGCCACTACCATGACCGAGACCAACGTCATCGATATCGTGCGTGAGGCCATGTGGGTGGGGGCGCTGGTCGCGGGCCCCGTACTCGTCGTGGTGTTGCTCGTCGGTGTGGTCGTCGGTATTTTTCAGGCGGCGACCTCCATCAATGAAATGACCTTGAGTTTCCTGCCGAAGCTCGCTGGTCAGGAAGGCTGGCAAGAGAATGGTGAGTGGCGTGTCGATCGGCCGAGTGACCGGCGG
>RGYP01000154.1 GCA_010031985.1 Gammaproteobacteria bacterium | reverse complement strand
GTGGTCACCACCCGGCAGCCGACCGAGGGGCAACTCGACGATCTGCTTTTTGCCTGGCAGGTCTGCAAGTTCGTCAAATCCAATGCCATCGTCTATGCCCGCGATCTCGCCACGGTCGGTATCGGCGCGGGACAGATGAGTCGCGTGTACTCGAGCCGCGTGGCAGCCATGAAAGCCAGCGACGAAAAACTCGAGGTGCGCGGGTCGGTGATGGCCTCTGATGCCTTCTTCCCGTTTCGTGACGGCGTCGATGTTGCCGCCGAATACGGCGTGGCGGCAGTCATTCAACCCGGCGGCAGCCTGCGTGATGCCGAAGTCATCAAAGCGGCCGATGAACACGGCATGACGATGGTATTCACCGGCATGCGCCACTTCCGACACTGAAACGCAGACACCGATCCACCCCGGGCCCCACCTCATGATCAAAGTTCTCATCGTCGGCGGCGGCGGGCGCGAGCATGCGCTTGCCTGGAAATGCGCCGCCTCACCCCGAGTGGCCGAGGTCCTGGTGGCACCGGGCAACGCCGGCACCGCCAGCGAGCCGAAGGTTCGCAACGTCGCCGTTGCCGCCGAGGACGTCGCGGGTCTCGTCGCCCTCGCCCGCCGCGAGCGCATCGATCTCACCATCATCGGACCCGAAGCGCCGCTCGTGCTCGGCGTGGTCGACGCCTTCGAGGCCGCCGGGCTGCGTTGCTTCGGACCGCGTCGGGCCGCTGCACAGCTCGAGGGCTCGAAGGCCTTCACCAAAGAATTCTTGCGTCGACACGGCATTCCGACCGCCGCTTACGCCACCTTCACTCGCGACACCTTCGATCCGGACTGGGTGCGCAGGCAACGCAGCCCGATCGTGGTCAAGGCGAGCGGACTCGCCGCAGGCAAGGGAGTGATCATCGTCGATAGCGCCGAAGAGGCCATCGCGACCGCGCAATCGATGTTCGCGGGACAGTTCGGCGACGCGGGCGCAGAGGTGGTCATCGAAGAATTCCTGCCCGGCGAAGAGGCGAGCTTCATCGTCATGGCCGATGGCGCGCACGTGCTGCCGTTCGCCACCTCGCAGGATCACAAACGCATCGGCGATGGCGATACCGGACCCAACACCGGCGGCATGGGCGCGTATTCACCGGCACCGGTGGTCACGCCCGAGATGCACGCGCGCATCATGCGCGAAGTCATCGAACCCACCGTTCGCGGTCTCGCGGCGGACGGTATGCCCTACACCGGATTTTTGTATGCGGGGATCATGATCGCGCCCGATGGCACGCCCAACGTGCTCGAGTTCAACTGCCGGTTCGGCGACCCTGAAACGCAACCGATCATGGCGCGCCTGCGCTCCGATCTCACCGTGCTCTGCGACGCCGCACTCGCGGGTCGCCTCGATCAAGCGAGCATGGAGTGGGATCCGCGGGCGGCGCTCGGTGTGGTGCTCGCTGCCGCGGGTTATCCGGACACCGTGCGCAAGGGTGACGAGATCCGTGGCCTCGACCGCGCAGCAGGGTTACCCGGCAAGGTTTTTCATGCCGGCACGGCACAACGCGAGGGCCGCATCGTCACGCAGGGCGGACGCGTTCTTTGCGCGGTAGGACTTGGCGACAGCGTGCGCGCAGCGCAGCGCGACGCCTACGCGCTCGTCGACCAGATCGACTTCGAGGGCATGCAGTGTCGGCGCGACATCGGCCATCGCGCCATCGACCGCGAGCAATCACGCTGACCCCGGGTTGGCGCCGGGGCCGGCGTCGATGCTTCATCGCCTCGCAGCGCTTCGTGTGCTCTCAGCGCTTCATCGCCTCGAAGAAATCCGAATTTGTCTTCGTATCCTTCATCTTGTCGAGCAGGAATTCGATCGCCGCCAGCTCGTCCATCGGATGCAACAACTTGCGCAGGATCCACATCTTGGCGAGTTCGCTCGGATCGGTGATGAGCTCTTCCTTGCGGGTGCCTGAACGGTTGATGTTGATCGACGGGAAGACGCGCTTCTCGGCGATACGACGATCGAGGTGGATTTCGCTGTTGCCCGTACCCTTGAACTCTTCGTAGATGACATCGTCCATCTTCGAGCCGGTGTCGATCAGCGCCGTGGCGAGGATGGTCAAAGAGCCGCCTTCCTCGATGTTGCGTGCCGCACCAAAGAAACGCTTGGGTCGCTGCAAGGCATTGGCGTCGACACCACCCGTGAGCACCTTGCCCGAGCTCGGCACCACGGTGTTGTAGGCGCGCGCGAGTCGCGTGATCGAGTCGAGCAGAATGACCACGTCTTTCTTGTGCTCGACGAGTCGCTTCGCCTTTTCGATCACCATCTCGGCCACTTGCACGTGACGCGCTGCCGGTTCATCGAAGGTGGAGGAGACGACCTCACCCTTCACGGTGCGCTGCATCTCGGTGACTTCTTCGGGCCGCTCGTCGATGAGCAACACGATCAGATAGACCTCGGGATGATTCGCGGTGATCGACGTCGCGATGTTCTGCAGCAACATGGTCTTGCCGGCCTTGGGCGGCGAGACGATGAGGCCGCGCTGGCCCTTGCCGATCGGCGCCACGAGATCGATCGCACGCGCGGTCAAATCTTCGGTGGAGCCGTTGCCACGCTCGAGCTTCAGTCGCCGCGTCGGATGCAGCGGCGTGAGGTTCTCGAAGAGTACCTTGCTGCGTGCGTTCTCCGGCGAGTCGAAATTGATTTCGCCGACCTTGAGCAGCGCGAAGTAACGCTCGCCATCTTTGGGCGGACGGATCAGCCCCGAGATGGTGTCGCCGGTGCGCAGATTGAAACGCCGAATCTGCGCCGGGCTGATGTAGATGTCATCCGGGCCGGCAAGGTACGAACCGTCGGCCGAGCGCAGGAAGCCGAAGCCGTCCTGCAGGATCTCGAGCACGCCGTCACCGTAGATGTCCTCGCCCTTGCGCGCATGCGCCTTCAGCAGGCTGAAGATGATGTCCTGCTTGCGCGAGCGGGCCATGTTCTCGACGCCGAGCGCACTCGCCATCTCGACCAGCCGAGCGATCGGCATCGCCTTGAGCGTGGTGAGGTTCATCGAGTTGCGCGAAGCGGCGAGCTCTTCTTTGCTGATGATCTCGGCGTCTTCACCGGAATCGATGAAGGGCGCGTGATCCATCGGCATGTCGTCGTGCATCGGGCCACCGACGTTGCCGTTGCGCATGCCGCGATTCTGGTCGCGATTACCGTGCCGGGGTCCCTTCCCCTGTCGTCGCGGGCCGCCCTGCCCGCCGCCTAGATATCCGCCTCTCACAGGTGACTGTCCAAGAAGGCCGCGAGCTGCGAGCGCGATACCGCGCCCACTTTCTGCGCTTCGACCGTGCCGTTTTTGAAAAGGATCAAGGTCGGGATACCGCGAATGCCGAACTTGGGCGGCGTCTGCGGGTTCTCGTCGATGTTGAGCTTGGCGATGCGCACGCGATCGGCGTAGACGCCCGAGAGCTCATCGAGGATGGGGGCGATCATCTTGCAGGGACCACACCACTCGGCCCAGAAGTCGAGCAGCACGGGCTTCTCGGACTTGAGTACGTCGTTGGCGAAAGTGGCATCTGAGGTGTTGATGATGTGAGGGCTGCTCACGCGGGTGGACCTCCGGCTGGAGTGGTTGTTGGCTGTGGAAAAAACGTCGGGAAGTTGGGAGTTTGCGAGCCCGCGGCTGAACGCCATGTCTGAGGGGCCGTCAAACGGTTACACTAGACCGTCTTTGGAATTTGGGTTTTGCCTCTGGATCGACCAGGAATGCTTGTTGGGTTGGGAGGGGGCAGTGCCGCAGGACAGTGGGCAGAACGCCCTTCTGGATGTGCTTTTTAGCCAATTCCCCAAACGTTTGCAAGCAGTGTCAAGGCAACCGAGCAACATCCGACCTAATGACTGATACCCATCTTTCCGATCTGACCTTCTCCGCGCTTGAACTCGCCGCTCCCCTGATGCAAGGCATCGACGAAGCCGGCTTCACCCGCTGCACGCCGATCCAGGCGCAAACCCTGCCCTCCGCCCTGACGGGCCGCGACATCGCCGGACAAGCGCAGACGGGTACCGGCAAAACCGCCGCGTTTCTGGTCGCGCTGTTCCAGAATCTCTTGGCGAGGCCGGCGCCCGCCACCCGCGGCGCCACCTCGATCCGTGCGCTCGTCATCGCGCCCACGCGCGAGCTCGCCGTGCAGATCCACAAAGACGCCGTGCTCATCGGTCAACACACCGGGTTGCGTCTCGCGGTGGTCTTTGGCGGCGTCGACTACGAAAAGCAGCGGCGCGAGCTCGAAGGTGGCATCGACGTGCTCATCGGCACGCCCGGCCGCATCATCGACTACTACAAGCAGCACGTCTTCGAACTGCGCGAAGCGCAGGCCGTCGTACTCGACGAAGCCGATCGCATGTTCGATCTCGGTTTCATCGCCGACATCCGCTATCTGCTGCGCCGACTGCCGCCGCCCGAACAGCGCCAGTCGATGCTGTTTTCGGCAACGCTGTCGCAGCGTGTACTCGAGCTCGCCTACGAGCACATGAACGAGCCGGTGCTGGTACGGATCGAGCCCGAAAAAATCACTGCCGACCGCGTTCGCCAGGTCATTTACTACCCGGCGATGGAAGAAAAAATTCCGCTCCTCGTCGGTCTGCTGCGCACGATGGATCCGCATCGCACCATGGTGTTCGTCAACACCAAGCGCATGGCCGAACGCCTCGAAGACGTACTGCGCGCCAACGGCATCGATGCGCAGGCGCTCTCGGGCGACGTACCCCAGAAAAAGCGGCTGCGCTTTTTGCAGGATTTTCACTCGGGCAACCTTGCCGTGCTGATCGCCACCGACGTCGCCTCGCGCGGTCTGCACATCCCCGAGGTCAGTCACGTGTTCAATTTCGATTTGCCGCAGGATTGCGCGGACTACGTGCACCGCATCGGCCGCACCGCCCGTGCGGGCGCCGAGGGTGATGCGATCAGCTTCGCCTGCGAGGAATACGCAGTCGGGCTGCCCGACATCGAAAAATTCATTGGCCGCAAGATTCCGTACGAACCGATCTCGGCCGACATGCTGCCCGAGCTCACCTGGCCGCCGCGCCGCAAATACGAAGATCGTGGCGGGTTCCGAAGCGGCTCGCGCCCGGGCGGCGGTGGTCGTCCGGGCGGCGGCGGCAGATCGCGCGCTGGCGGACGCCCGCGGAGCGGCCGCTCCTAAGACTAGACGATTTCGATCACCCGCCGAGGTCGATCACCCACCGAGGTCCGCCACGCC
>RGYP01000153.1 GCA_010031985.1 Gammaproteobacteria bacterium | reverse complement strand
ATCTCGGGCTGGTCGACATCGGTCTGCCAGACGCCACGGGTATCGACGTCATCGGCAAGCTCCGCTCGCGGTTTCCGGAAATCCCCATCATGGTGGTGTCGGTGATTTCCGCCGAGCGCAGCGTGCTGGCGGCCATACGTGCCGGCGCACGCGGCTACATCCTCAAGGACGACAGCACGACGATCATCGCCGAGGCCTTGCGGCAAAGCCTGGAAGGCAACTACCCGATCAGCCCAGCGCTTGCCCGCTATCTTTTCAAGCTCGCGGGCTCGAACGATCGGCCGAGTGACCTGCCCGATCTCACCCCCAAAGAACTCGAACTTCTGCGTAATCTCGCGCGCGGACGCAGCTACGCCGAAGCGGCTCAGCAGATGGGCATCGCGCTCTCGACGGTGCAGACCCACATTCGTAACCTCTACCGCAAACTCGACGTCCACTCGCAGGTGCAGGCCGTCACCAAAGCGCAGGACTGCGGTCTGATCTAGCCCGCGCATTTGCCCTCGCATCTGCCCGCGTGATGCGCGCGGCGCGGGTTCGCTGCTGCGCGCCGCGCCCGGTTTCGTTAGGCTCGGGGAATGGACATCGACATCATCCTCGAACCGGACCTCACGCCCATCCAAGTCGCCGAACTCGGCCAGAAGGCCGAACGCTATGGCGTACGCGCACTCTGGAGCTCCAATTATTTCGCGCACTGGGACTGCTTCTTGTCGCTGATCCCGCTCGCCCAGAGCACCTCGAAATTGTTGATGGGCCCGCTCGCAGTCAGTCCCTTCGAAATGCATCCGCTCAAAATCGCCAACAGTCTGCTTTCGCTCAACGAATTGTGCGGCGGTCGTGCGCTCATCGCGATGGGCGCCGGGGAAGGCAATATCGACTGCATGGGCATCGAACGCCCCGAAAAAATCGTGCGGGCGGTGCGCGAAGGAATCGAGCTCGTGCGCGGTGCAGGCCGTGGCAAGCTCGCCCACGGCTTCAAGGGCGAAGATTTCGTGGTCAACCTGCCCTGCGCCTACGGTTGGCTGAAGGCACCCAATCCCCCGCTCGTCTACGGCACCGCCTATCGCGGCCAGATGATGCGCATGGAAGCGCGCGTTGCCGACGGCGTCTTCATCGGCTGTACGCCCCCCGAAGTCATGGCGGCAGCGATGAACGAAGTGAACGAGGGCGCCGCCAAGCGCGAAGCGGGCATGCCCGCGCTGCGCACCAACACGTTTTGGGCTTGGCACCTGAAGCGAGAGCGCGCCGCAGGCTATCGTGAATCGCGTCGCGAACTCCCTTGGCGCGCCATCAAACTGCAGAAAGAGCTGATTCAGCAGTGCCTGAGCGAAGAGGAAGCGCAACTCGTCCGCGACAATTACGACAAGTTCGTCGCCGCGTGGTTCGATCGGTCGGGCGACGTTCAGGGCGTGCCGGTCGAAATCGCCAACCGTCTCTGCGAATATTTCACCTCGACCGGCGGCCTTGAAGATCTCGATCGCGAGATCGAACGCTTCCGCATGTTCGGCAAGGCCGGTCTCACCGAGTGTGCGCTACGCCTGCACGACGATCCGATGGAAGCCCTCGACATCATCGGTCAGCACGTCATTCCGAAGTTGCGCTGAATTCACTGGCGCCCCGTATAGCGTCGTGCGCTGGCGCGGCTCACGACCGATCGAACGAATGGCCGCTTGCATGCTCGCGGCGTCCATCTCCTGACCATTCACGCCGCCCGCAGCGCGGGTGATCGACTCGTTCATCAACACGCCGCCCAAATCGTTGGCGCCCGCCCGCAGCGCATGCAAGGCGCCCTCGCGACCGAGTTTCACCCAGGAGGCCTGCACGTTGCGCAATACGGGCTCGAGGACGAGCCGCGCGACCGCGTGCATGAGCAGCGACTCGCGCCAGCTCGGCCCGCTGCGCGCCCGTCCCTTGCGCCAGATCGGCGCCTCCATATGCACGAACGGCAGCGGCACGAACTCGGTGAAGCCACCGGTCTCGCTTTGCAGGCGCCGGATCGCGAGCAGATGACGCGCCCAATGCCGCGGCGACTCGACGTGACCGAACATGATCGTCGCCGTGCTACGCAGACCGACCGCGTGCGCATCGCGCATCACGCCGAGCCACGTCGAAGTGTCGAGCTTGTCGGGACAGATGATCGAGCGAACGTCGTCACACAGAATTTCTGCCGCCGTTCCGGGCAGCGTACGCAAGCCCGCGGCGGCAAGTTGCTCGAGAAAGACGCGTACCGGAATGCCGAGCGTCGCTGCGCCGTGGCTGATCTCGAGCGGTGAGAAGGCGTGCACGTGTATACCCGGGGCGGCACGCAGCGCGGCGCGCACCACTTCCAGGTACGTCGTTCCGGTGAACGACGGATGTATGCCACCCTGCAGACAAACCTCGGTCGCACCACGTGCCGCAGCTTCGGCGACCCGCGCAGAGATTTCTTCGTAATCGAGCAAATAGCCGGGGCCGCGCAACGCCCGCGCACTACGACCCTTGGCGAATGCACAGAACCCGCAGGAGTAAGTGCAGATGTTGGTGTAGTTGATGTTGCGATTGACGACGTAGCTCACCGCATCGCCGTTGACCTCGCGGCGAAGTCCGTCGGCCGCGGCGACGATTGCCTGAAAGTCTGCGCCATCGGCCGCGAACATCAGAGCGATGTTGTCCTCGGTCGGCACGCGCCCCTCGAGACATCGTCGAATGGCCGCAGAGATGTGCGCAGTCACGGGGCCTGCCGGTGTCGGCGTCGCGATCAATGCCACATCGCGGGCCGGTGGCGCATCGCCGGCGCCGGCGTGCCAGTCGCGTTCGCGCACGTAACCCATGGCATCGATCCGATGCAGCACCGCGCTGCGCAGCGCGGGGTCGACCCAGCGTGGGTCGTTCGCATACGCAGGAATGATCGGCAGTCGTTGCACGAGCCGCCGACCTGCCGCCGCCGTCTCCCGTTCGAGGGCCACGAGCTCCGGCCACGGCGCCTCGGGATTCACGTGATCGGGCGTCACCGGCGACACGCCACCCCAATCATTGACGCCGGCATCGATCAGCCCCGGCAGTGCTCCCGCGCTCAGATTGGGCGGAGCCTGTATCGACATCGTGGGTCCGAAGATTCGGCGCGCGACCGCAATGGTCCACTGGAGATCTTGCTGCGTCGGCTCCGGGTGACCGGCCATTCGCGTGCCCGGCTTCGCCCGGAAATTCTGGACGATGACTTCCTGAATATGTCCGTGGCGTTCGTGGACGTCGCGAATCGCCAGCAGCGTCTCGATGCGCTCGAGCCGCGTTTCACCGATACCGATCAGGATGCCGGTGGTGAACGGAATCGCCAGCTCACCTGCGGCGGCCAACGTCGCGAGTCGTACGGCCGGATGCTTGTCGGGAGAGCGATGATGCGGTCCGCCCTTGTCGGCGAGCCGCAGTGCACTACTCTCGAGCATGATGCCCATCGAGGCCGCCACCGGCCTAAGCCGTGCAAGCTCATCGCGACTCATGACGCCCGGATTGAGATGCGGAAGCAATCCCGTTTCTTCGAAGACGCGCCTGGCACAATGTTCCAGATAGTCGAGGGTGCTCGAAAAACCGAGACTCGCGAGCTCCTCGCGCGCTCGTGGATAACGCAACTCGGGTTTGTCTCCCAGGGTGAACAGCGCCTCGTCGCAGCCAGCCGCCGCGCCTCGTCGGGCGATCGAGAGCACTTCGTCGACCGGGAGAAAAGCGCGCGCACCGCGCCGCGGTGGCGCTGCAAAGGTGCAGTAGTGGCAGACGTCGCGACACCAGTGCGTCAGCGGGATGAACACTTTGCGCGAGTAGCCGACACGCACCCCGAAGCCCTCGAGGGTGAGCTCGCGAGCGCGCTGCAGCAGAGAATCGAGCGCGGTTTCTTCTGCAAGCATGCGTGCCTGCTCGGCAGGCATGGGCTCGCCGCGCAGATCGTCGGGTACATCGACGTCGTGCGACAAACCCGGCACCTCGATTCGCGCCGCACGCAAACCGAGCCGCATCGCAGCATCAAGATGCGCGGCCGCGCTGTCGTCGCCGTACTGCGGTACGAGCGGCGTGGGCAAGCGCACCCACAAAGCGTTGGTCCCGCAACCGTGTCGGTCGGGCACTACGACCACATCGCGGTGCGCGGCGCGATCGACGAGACGATCGATTTCTTCGGCCGTGACCTGTGGTGCGTCGGCCGCCACTACCAACATCGCCGAATGACGCTCGGCGAAGGTTCGCTGCGCGAGGCTCACCGCAGCGTTGAGCCCGGTCGCGTGATCGTGCAAGACCTCCACGCCCTTGGGCAGCACGAGATGATCGTCGGGCGTCACGACCACGATGCGATCGATACGCCGAGCACTGCGTAGCGCCGCGAGCACCCGCGCCAGCATCGACTGCACGAGCGCGGAGCGACGGGACACCGAGAGCACGCCCGCAAGACGCGACTTACCCTCACCCGGCGTTCGTACCGGCACGATCGCAACGACGCTCATCCGCCACCCACCAAAGATTTCGGTCGCGCTCTCGACTCTGTCGGTCGTAGACGTCGCGCAAAATCGAGTGCCGAGTCGGCGAGCCGACGTCGATCCTCCAGCGTGCGCATCAGCGTACGCGCCGCACCCACCACGATACCGAGCTTCGCGCATTCATTCGTCACGCTGCCTGCGAACTCGGCGCTTGCATCCGCCTCGTCGACGAGCAGGCCATCGATCAAACCCGCGTAGTGACGGGCGATCGCCAGTGAGTTCGTCTCGACGCCGAGCTCCTGCATGATTTTTGCCGTGGGTCCTTTGACGGCTCGGCCACCAACGAGTGGCGAGACGGCCACGATCGGCACCTCTGCCGCGCGCAATGCGGCGCGAATGCCAGGCACCGCGAGGACGGGGTCGATGCTGAGATAGGGATTGGAGGGGCAAAGAATGATGGTCTCGAGCGTGCGGCTGCGCAGCAGCGTCAGCAAATCCTCGGTCGGCCTCGCCTGCGCAGCGCCGGCGTAGTGCAAGCGCCGTACTTCGGGAAGCGCCCGCAGTCGAACAAAATAATGCTGAAACTCGAGCTGCCCTGCGCTGGTGTCGAGCAGCGTTGCGACCGGCGCATCCGTCATGGGCAACAGCCGCGTCGCCAACCCGAAACGATGCGCGAAGTCGGCGGTGATTTGCGTCAGGGTTTCGCCCGCCGCGAGCCGCCGGCTGCGCTCGACGTGCAGCACGAGATCGCGGTCACCCAGCAAAAACCAATCGGGCCCGCCCTGCCGACGCAGCTCGTCCAT
>RGYP01000152.1 GCA_010031985.1 Gammaproteobacteria bacterium | reverse complement strand
GTCCGGCCGGTGGCCTGATCGGCATGGCCGCCGTCGGCCAGCGATCGACCCACGACGCGGCGCGCCTGATCGGCTTCGACATGGGCGGTACCTCGACCGACGTCTCCATTTTCGATGGCGGGTTCGAACGCCGCTTCGAACACGAGATCGAGGGCATCCGCATCAGTGCTCCGATGCTCGACGTGCACACGATCGCAGCCGGCGGAGGTTCGCTACTCGCCGTGCGCGATGGTCGATACCGCGTGGGTCCGCACTCGGCGGGTGCCGACCCCGGGCCCGCCTGCTACGGGCGGGGTGGGCCCGCCACGCTGACCGACGTGCAGGTCGTGCTCGGACATCTGCACGCGGCGTTCATGCCCAAACTCTTCGGACCGCAACGCGATACCGCGATCGACGTCGAGGCGGCGCATCTCGCTCTGCGATCGGCTCTGCTACCCGCAGGCGATCACCTCGACCTTCGCGATGACGACGCGCTGGCCCACGCGGCCTGCGGCTTTCTCGACGTCGCCATCGCGGCGATGGCCAATGCCATCCGTCACGTCAGCGTGCGCCAGGGCATCGATCCGGCAAGCTTCGACTTGGTCGCCTTCGGTGGCGCTGCTGGACAGCATGCTTGCAAAGTCGCTGCCGCAGCCGGCATCCGTCGCGTGCTCATCCATCCGCTCGCGAGCGTGCTCTCGGCCTATGGCATAGGCATCGCCGATCGCATGGCGGTTCGTCGCGAGGGGCTCGCACTTGCGCTCGACGCCACGGCGCTCGCTGCGAGCCAGCGAATCGCCGCCAAACTGATCGTCGAGACGCAGTCGGAACTCACCGCGATGCCGTCGGAACTCGGCTCGATGCAGATCGAGGTCATCCACGAACTACGCGAGGGGCACGCCGAGACCTCGCTAGACGTGACGGGCGACAGCGTCGCGAGCTTGCAAAGTGCATTTCGCATGGCGCATCAAAAGCGCTTCGGATTCGCTGCGGGCGAGTCGTTGCAGATCGTCGCGTTGCGGGTCGAGGCCCGATTGCCGGGGAAGAACGCCGCGCACACGATCGACGAGAGCTCGGTACGATTCACCTTGCCGGACTCGGCACGCGCCTGGTTCGACGGCTGGCAGGAGGTACCGGTGCGGCGCGCCGCGGACCTGTCGGAAGGCACGCCGCTGCAAGGACCCGCGTTGATCGTCGAACCACGCTCCACCTTCGTGCTCGAACCCGGCTGGCAGCTTGCCCGCGAGCCCTCGGGTGCCCTGATCGCGACGCACGTTGCCGACGACATCGCGATCGCAGAGCGTCCGATCGCGGAGCGTCCGATCGACGATCCCGCTCAGATCGAAATCTTTGATGGTCTATTCATGCACGCGGCGACGCAGATGGGTGAAGTGCTGCGGCGCACCGCACAGTCGGTCAACATCAAAGAGCGCCTCGATTACTCCTGTGCGCTGTTCGACGCAAAGGGAGGGCTGGTCGCCAATGCGCCGCACATGCCGGTGCATCTCGGTTCCATGGGCGCCACGGTGGACGCATTGCTACGCGAACATGCCGCCGACATCAGGGAGGGCGATGCCTGGCTGATCAACGCGCCCTCGCAAGGCGGCACTCACCTGCCCGACATGACGGTGGTGAGTCCCGTTTTCTTCGGCGGGGCAAAGCCCGCATTTTTCGTGGCATCGCGCGCCCACCATGCCGACATCGGCGGTATCACTCCGGGTTCCATGCCACCTTTTTCGCGCACGCTCGCCGAAGAAGGCGCCGTATTTCGCGGCATGCCGATCCTGCGCGCCGGCGAGTTTCGACGCGACGAAGTCATCGCAGCCTTCACGGACGGTCATTTTCCCGCGCGTAACCCGCTGCAAAATCTTGCCGATCTGCGCGCCCAACTCGCCGCCAATCAGTGCGGCATCGAGGAATTGCGGCGAGCGGTCGCCCGATATGGCCTGCAACGCCTCGCCCGGGCCATGAGCGCCGTGCAGGACAACGCAGCGCGTTGCGTCGAAAACGCCATTCGCACGCTCGGCGATCGTGATGCCCGCTGTACGCTGGCACTCGACGGTGGTCAAAGAATATCCGTACACGTCAAGTTGGACGCACGAGCCGGCCGTGGCGACATCGATTTCGACGGCACCTCGCCCGCCGGCCCACACAACTTCAATGCGCCGCGCGCCGTGACCCAGGCCGCCGTGCTGTACGTATTCCGGACGCTCGTTCGCGACCCGATCCCGCTGAATGCCGGTTGTTTGCGGCCGCTCGCGATTCACGTGCCTGCGGGCTGTCTGCTCGATCCACCCGACGGCCATGCCGTCGTCGCCGGCAACGTCGAAACCTCGCAGCTGATCGTCGATGCGCTCTATCAAGCGCTCGGCGTGCTCGCCGGAGCTCAGGGCACGATGAACAACCTGACCTTCGGCAACGAGTTCTTGCAGTACTACGAGACCATCGCCGGCGGCTCGGGCGCAGGGCTGGCAGCCGACACAGGCGGCTTCGACGGCTGTGCAGCCGTGCAAACGCACATGACCAACTCGCGCCTGACCGATGCCGAAATACTCGAGGCCCGTTTTCCGGTGCGGCTACGCCGCTTCGCGATCCGTCGCGAATCGGGAGGCGCAGGACGCTGGCGCGGTGGCGATGGTGCGATCCGCGAAATCGAATTTCTGCAGCCGCTGACCGGGGCCATGCTCGCCAATCGCCGCAGCACGCGCGCACCCGGACTCGACGGCGGCGGCGAAGGCGCTGCCGGGACCACGCGCATCAGACGACGTGATGGGCGTATCGAGGAATGCCCAGCCTGTGCGCGCTTCGAGCTCGAAGTGGGCGACGTCCTCGAAGTGGCAACGCCCGGCGGGGGCGGCTTCGGCGCACCCTGAGCGGCGCGCTGAGGGGTGCTCTCCACGACGCTGACTCAGTGCTGCCGCCAGAGCGGCACGTGCGCGAACTTGAAAAGCGGAATGAGCGACAAGCCGGCGACGAATCCACCCACGTGCGCCATGAAGGCGACGCCGCCGCCCTCGGACTCTATGCCGAGGCTCATCGCCAACTGCAACGCAAACCACAAGGTCAGCACCCAGATGGCGCGGAACCAACCGATGGTGACGAAAAACAGCGGTGGCGGCAGGGCGATGAGAATTCGCGCGCGCGGATAGAGCAAAAGGTAGGCACCCAGTACGCCGGAGATGGCACCACTCGCGCCGACCATCGGTACCGCGCTCGCAGGGTCCGGCATCACCTGCGCGGCGACGGCTGCCACGCCGCAGAGCAAATAAAACACCGTGAAACGAACGTGTCCCATCGCATCTTCGATGTTGTTGCCGAACACCCAAAGAAAAAGCAGATTGCCGAGCAAGTGACCGATAGATCCATGCAGGAACATCGAAGTGAAGATGGTCATCCAGCCCGGTATCCAGGGCTGCGGCGTGTCGACACGCGACTGTCCAGTGAGCACCTCGGGCGTCACCCCGAGCCCGCTATAGCTCGCCTCGAGGTGCATCATGCCGCCGCTGATCTGCCAAAGAAAAATGACGGCACACGACAGAATCAACGCATAGGTCACCCACGGCGTGATGTGGGCCGGGTTGTCGTCACGAACCGGAATCACGGCGGCAACGCTCGATCGGCAAGCTGCTCGGCTTCGCCATTCCAAGTCGCGCCGATCGGCAGCGCATTACGCACGCGCGTCGCGGCCGCAAGCACGCTCGCGTAACTGACGTCCGAGCGCGAGATCGGAACGGCGAGACCGCGCGGCTCGTGGCTGAAGCGCGAGACCACCTCCCAATCGATACTCATGCCCCTCGCCTGCAATTCTTTCTGTACCTTCGCCGCGAGATTGCGCGAGATCAACTTGCGCTGCGCCTTCTGCCAATCGCGCGGATCATCTTCGAGCACGTCGAAAGCCTGCATGTGCAGCTGCCCGTCGTGCCAACCGAAGACGAAGGGCTGATTCACCACCGTCACTTTCACGCCGGGTCGTACTAGGTCGTACAAAAACTCGACGTCCTCGGGGAACAGCCGGATACAGCCGTGGCTCGATCGCAAACCCACACCGGCGGGTTTGTTCGTGCCATGGATGAGATAAGACGGCCAGCCGAGATAGAGCGCCCGCGTACCCAACGGATTATCGGGTCCGGGGGGCACCACGGCGGGCAAGATCTCGCCGTTCTCGGCGTGTTCTGCACGGACGCCGGCACCCGGACGCCACGTCGGGTTTTTGGTCATGCGGGTGACCGAGGTGCTGCCGATCGGTGTCGCCCAGCCCACCCGTCCGATGCCGATCGGAAAGGTGTAGACGAGCTGTGGCTCGCCGCGGGCGGCGCGCGGATAAAAATAAAGCCGCATGGCCGCGAGATTGATGACGATTCCCTCGCGCGGCGCATTCGGCAGCAGATGCTGCGTGGGCAAGACGATCTCGCGTCCCTCGCCGGGCAGCCACGGATCGATTCCCGGGTTTGCCCGTACGAGCTCCTCGTAGCCCACGTTGAAGCGGCGCGCGAGGTCGGTGAACGTGTCTTCGTGGTTGGCGCGGGTGATTCGCAACTCGCCAATCATGTCCGAGCCGCTGTTGTCGAGCTCGAAGCGATGCGTGCTCAAAGAATACGGCTCGTCGAGCACGAGTTTCGGCGGTGGCGGCAACGGCTCGAGCACCTGTCGCGTGGCGACGGTACCGCAAGCTGTCAGCAGGCCGAGGACGGCCAGCGCGCCGAAGCGACCCGTACCGTGGAGGAGCGTCCGCATGGACGCGAAGATTACAGCAGGACGGGCCGGTTCGGCTGTTCGTTGCGATCGCCGGGTGCGTTGGGGAAATGACGGGCGAGCAGATCACCCACCCCCTCGATGCCCGCGAGGGCTCCCTCACGGAATCGACCATCTCGAAAGTGGCTCTCCATCACGGCGCAGAGCGTTTGCCATTCGGCGGCATCGACTTTGGCAGCGATGCCGCGATCAGCAATGATTTCGACGTCGTGCTCGGCCATGAGCACGTAGATCAGCACCCCGTTGTTGTCGGCGGTATCCCATACCCCGAGCGCACCGAAGAGATCGAGGGCGCGTTCCCGCGGCGTGCAGCCGGCGCGCAGCTGGCTGAAATCGAGTGCCGTCTCGATGACGAAGCGGATTTCGCCGGCGTGACGGGACTCGACCGTGGCCACGGCCTTTTCGATGGCCTGACGAACATGGTTGGGAAAACGCCTGCGGGTCAGCAACGGCGTAGCGAACAGATTTTTGATCCAGCGTTCGATCTGCATTTTTGAGCCGTCGCCTACCAGCGTCCCG
>RGYP01000151.1 GCA_010031985.1 Gammaproteobacteria bacterium | reverse complement strand
GGTGTGTTCGGATTTTTTTCACATCCGCAGTTGCCGGGTGCGAACTTTGGTCTGCAGGATCAGCTCGAGGCGCTGCGGGTCGCCTCCGAAGCTTTCGATGTTGCGCCGCACCCAACGCAGCGCCTCGAGCTGATCCTGCAGACCAAAGTTCGCACCCGGCAACTGCGGATGTGAAAAAAATCCGAACACACCGAGACGGTAGGCCACGCTGACTACCACCACACCCTGCGCCGCGAGTTGGTGACCGTGGTAATTCGGCTCGAAGGACCAACCGCTGCGATTGCTGCCGCCGTGCACGAACACCATGACAGGTAGTGCGGTAGCGACCGATGAATCGGCCGCCTGGGTCGGCGCCCAAACGTTGAGGTAGAGACAATCCTCGGAGATATCGAGATCGGCCAATGCACCGCGACTCGCGCCGAAGCGCTCGGCCATGCCGCGATACCAATCGAGAATGCGCGGGCTTTGCATGCAGGCCGGTGCAAAACGGTCCGCCCGTCGCGCACCACCACTGCCGCGAAACTCGCGTGGAGCCTGCCAGCGCAACGCGCCCGTGGGTGCGGCAGCGAAGGGCACGCCGAGGAATGCGTCGACTCCCGCGACGGCAGAATGCGTGCCGATCAGCGTTTCGCCGTTGACCAAAAGCGACGGTTTTGATTCTGCAAACGCCAACACCGAAAGGCTGGCGAGAACAGCGGACACGCACAGCAGCACGATGCGAAAGTGCCGGAAAAATTGCGGGCGGCCGCACACGACTTTCCGAGTTTTGGCGAGCATCAGCAGGTATGATGTGCGCCCCTCGCCGACCCTGCAAGACGCGCCGTTCGCACCATGCCCGCAAGCTTGATCGCCAGCACTTGGCCTTTGTTACTGGGCATGGGCGTCCTGATGCTCGGCGCCGGGTTGCAATCGACGCTGCTCGGCGTGCGCGCGCAATCGGAAGGCTTTGCAACGGCAGCCATCGGCATCGTGATGTCCTGCTACTACGCGGGGTTCCTCATCGGCACCGTCATCGCGCCGCGCCTCATCCGCAGCGTCGGTCACGTCCGCGTGTTCTCCGCGTTCGCCGCCATCGCCGCGGTCTCGACGCTTTGCCAGCCGGTGTTCGTAACGCCCACGGTCTGGGGGGCGATGCGACTCGTCACCGGAATCTGCTTCGCAGGCATCTACGTCGTCGCCGAAAGCTGGCTCAACGATCGAGCGACGCAGGAAACGCGCTCGCGACTGCTCGCCCTCTACATGGTGGTGCTGTATGGCGGGCTCGGCGCAGCACAGTTCCTGTTGTTGGTATCGAACCCCACCTCCGACACGCCATTCATGCTGGTGGCCGCACTCATCTGTCTTGCCATCGTGCCGCTCGTGTTGTCGGCGCAAGCGGCCCCCGCCGTCGACACACCGCGCCACGTACCCTTCCTCGAACTTTATCGACGCTCGCCTTTGGGCGTCGTCGCCGTCACCACCTCGGGTCTCATGAGCTCCATCGTCTTTTCCTTGGGCCCCGTGTACGCGCGGCTGAGCGGCATGAACGATACTGCGGTCGCAACCTTCATGGCGGGCAGCATCCTCGCAGGCGTAGTGACGCAGTACCCCGTCGGCATGTTGGCCGATCGCCTCGAACGACGCGCGGTGATCGCCGGCGTTTCGCTGCTGGCAGGCGTACTCGCCGCCACCTTGACCTTCTGGAACGACGCCCCCGGAGTGCTGCTGCTACCGATCGCAGCGCTGATCAGCGGACTCGTGCTGTCGGTCTATTCGCTCGGTGTCTCGCACGTGAACGATCGGCTCGAGCCGAGCGAGATGGTGGCGGCGAGCAGCGGACTCTTGTTGCTCAACGGGGGTGCCGCCGTCATTGGACCCATCGTCGGCGGCGTGCTGATGGGACGCTATCACGCGCCCGCCTACTTTGCGGTTTTAGCGGTGCTCGGCGCAGTACTCGCCGTGTTCTGTCTGTGGCGTCGTTCGCGACGTGCCGACGTGCCGCGCGAGCAGCGCGGTCGCTTCATCAAGGCGCAACCCGAGACCACGGCCGTCACCGACGAATCGCAATGGCGCGACGCGGCCGGCAACAAGGCCGCTTGATGGAAACGTGTCATTGCCCCATTTGCCATCCACGCCCTAAACTCGAACCCCGTCCATGACCGAAAAAACCGCCCAGGACGTCACCCCTTCCGCAGCGCCCGCGTTCAAGTCGACGGGTCGATATTCCGCGCTTCGTTTGCTGCGTGAAGCGCTCTCGGGTCATCGCAACTGGACCCGTGCCTGGCGCAAGGCCGAACCGCGCAGCGAATACGAGGTCGTCATTATCGGTGGCGGCGGTCATGGACTCGCCACCGCCTACTATCTGGCGAACCACTTTGGCATCACCAACGTCGCGGTCATCGAAAAAGGCCCGATCGGTCTCGGCAACGTCGGTCGCAACACGACCATCATTCGCTCCACCTATTACACGCCCGAAAACATCCGCTTCTACGATTTTTCTTTGAAGCTCTGGGAAGGTCTCGAGCAGGAACTCAACTTCAACGCGATGGTCAGCCAGCGCGGTTGCGTCTACACCTACCACACCGATGGTCAGCGCGACGCCATGACTTGCCGGGCCAACGACATGCGTCTCGTGGGCGCGGACTGCGTGGAGCTCGACCGTGCAGCGCTCAAATCCTTGATCCCAGCGATCGCGCTCGACAACGGGCGCTTTCCGATCATGGGGGCGTTCATGCAACCGCGCGGCGGCACCGTTCGCCACGATGCCGTGGCCTGGGGCTACGCGCGGGGCGCCTCGGAGGCCGGCGTCGACATCATCGAACACTGCGAGGTGACCGGCGTTCGACAACAAGGCGGCCGCGTCACGGGCGTCGAGACCACGCGCGGTTTCATCGGTGCGGGCACCGTGTGTCTCGCGGTGGCCGGTCACTCCTCGCATGTCGCGGCCATGGCGGGCATACGCCTACCGATCGAATCGCATGCGCTGCAAGCCTTCGTCAGCGAAGCGATCAAACCCTTTCTCGACGTGGTCCTGATGTTCGGCGCCGGCCACTACTACGTCAGCCAATCTGACAAAGGCGGCATGGTTTTCGGCGGCAACATCGATCGCCACAACACTTACGCGCAGCGCGGCACGCAGTGGGTCGCGCAGGAAGTCGCTGCTGAGGGCGTGGCGCTGCTGCCAGCGCTCGCTAACTTGCGAATCTTGCGTCAGTGGGGCGGTGTCATGGACATGACCATGGATGGCTCGCCCATCATTTCACGCCTGCCAGTCGACGGTTTGGTCATGAACGGCGGCTGGTGCTACGGCGGATTCAAGGCGATCCCGGCGGGCGGCTACACCACGGCGCATTTGATCGCCCACGGTGAATCTCACCCCCTGACCACCCACATGGACCTCGCTCGTTTCGCCGAAGGGCGCACCGTGGATGAACCCGGCACGGGCCCCTTCCCGTGGGCGCACTGACGCGGCAGAACACAGCATGCTGAGAATCCCTTGCCCGCACTGCGGTACGCGCGACGAAGTCGAATTTCACTACGGTGGTGATGCGAGCGTGCGTCGTCCCGCCGCTGATGCAGACACGGCAGCCTACGCCGCCTACGTGTACGAGCGGACCAACCCGCGCGGCTGGCATCTCGAGTGGTGGTTTCATGCGGCGGGCTGTCGCCAATGGCTCGAAGTTCGGCGACATACCGTAAGTCACGCCATCGATACGGTGAACGGCAAGCCATGAGTGCTGCGCGATCTCCTCGACGAATTGCCGAAGGCGTTCTCACCGACGGCTCAAAGAAAATCGACTTCGAGTTCGATGGCCGGGTGATCACCGGTCTCGCAGGTGACACGGTCGCCTCTGCGCTGCTGGCCAACGGCGTGCAACTCGTAGGGCGCAGCTTCAAATATCACCGACCGCGCGGCATCGTCACGGCGGGCCCGGAAGAACCCTGCGCTCTCATCGACATCGTCGGTGCTGCGGCGCGCGCACCCAACCGCCCCGCCACCACGGTACGCATCGCACCCGGCTTGCGGGTCGCGAGTCAAAATCGCTGGCCCTCGCTGCAATTCGATCTGCTGTCGATCAACAGCCTGTTTGCCGCGGTTTTACCGGCGGGCTTCTACTACAAAACCTTCATGCGGCCGAGTTGGGCTTGGGAAAAAATCTTTGAGCCCGCGATTCGCCGAGCCGCGGGGCTCGGGAAGCTCGAACGAGCAGACTCGAGCCCGGGCGAGCAAGGCCCCATCGAGCACGGTGAAGAAACGGTACACGATCATGCCGACGTGCTCGTCATCGGCGCGGGCGCCGCGGGCCTTGCGGCGGCGCGACGACTGGCCGGCAGTGGACTGCGAGTCATGGTGGTCGAGCGCGACGTCGTCGCGGGCGGCGGTACCCTGCTCGATCCGCGATGGCGGACGTGGCGGAACGAGACGACCGACCTACTCTCGCGATCTCCAATGGTGCGTGTGCTGACGCGCACGCAAATCATTGCGGCCTATGACCATGGCGTCTTCGGCGCCGTCGAAACCCTGACCGACGCCGACTCGCTACACGGCGATCTGCCGCGGGAGCGACTGCGCGTCATTCGTGTGCGACGCGTATTGCTCGCGAGCGGCGCCAACGAGCGGCTGATCGCTTGCGTCAACAACGACTTGCCGGGAGTCATGCTTGCGGGCGCCGCGCTCGCCTATTTGCGACGCTATGGCGTTGCCGTCGGCGAGCGTCCCGTGCTGTTCGCAAACTCCGATTGGGCTTACGAATCGGTCTTTGCGCTGCACGCCGCTGGCATCAGGGTGCAGGCCATCGTCGATCCGCGGGCCGAATCTTTGGCTGCCGATCGTGCTCGTGCGCTCGGCATCACGGTACACGCGTCGTCGGCGATCGTCGCCATCGAAGGCCGTCGCAAGGTCGAGGGTGTCTGCATCGGCGATCTCGATGGGACGTCTCGCATCGAACTCGCCGCCGACTGCGTACTGCTGTCGGGCGGCTTCCAGCCCGAGTCCGCGCTCGCCACGCAGGCCGGCGGACAACTTCAATGGCGAGATGACCTCGCAGCCTTCGCAGCCTCGCTGCCCTCGAATATCGGTGGCGTAGTCGGCGCCGCTGCGGGTTTCTTTGGTCTGGCCGCTGCCGCACGACATGGCGAAGCGATGGCGACGCAGCTCGCGGCAGAACTCTCGACGAATCCCGCGGCCCCTCGGCCCGCTTCCGCTGCGATACCCACCGACGCTGCGATACCTGCCGACCCCGATGTGACGCCACTCGCAGCGCTCTGGGAAGTGCCGGGTGACGGCAAGGCCT
>RGYP01000016.1 GCA_010031985.1 Gammaproteobacteria bacterium | reverse complement strand
CGACCCGTCGTCGCCGAGACGCTGCGTGGACGCGCCATCGACATCGTCGGCACCGGTGGCGACGCCTCGGGCAGCGTCAACATCTCCACCGGCACCTCGTTGCTCGTTGCCGCCTGCGGGACTCCAGTCATCAAGCATGGCAACCGTTCGATCTCGAGTCGCTCGGGCAGCGCCGACGTCCTCGAAAAAATCGGGCTGTCACTGCCGCTCGATGAAACTCGCGCCGGGTTGTGTCTCGAGCGTAGCGGCTTCACCTTCTTGTTCGCGCCGCACTACCACCCGGCGATGAAGGCCATTGCGCCGGTTCGGCAGGCGCTCGGTGTCCGTACCATATTCAATATTTTGGGGCCCTTGACCAATCCTGCTGCTCCGCCTTTCGCTCTGGTCGGTGCCTTCAATGAATTCACGGCCGAGTTGATGGCACAGGCACTCGCCGGGATGCCCGGCTTGCAGCGCGCGCTCGTCGTTCATGGTGCCAACGGCTGGGACGAGCCGACGCCGATCGGACCGTTCACGGTGTTCGACGTCCGCGAGGGCCGCGTGCGACGCGGCGAGCGCAGGCCTGCAGATTACGGCCTCGCCACCTGCACCGCCGCCGATCTTGCCGGTGGCGATGCCGAATTCAACGCGGCGGCACTCGCTCGCGTTTTGCGTGGCGAAGATCGTGGCGCGCATCGCGACGCCTTGTTGCTCGGCGCTTCATTGGCACTCGAGTGCACGGGCGAGATCACCGAACCGCGTGACGGCATCGCTCTAGCGGGCTTCGCGGGCGTTAGCGGCACATGATGTGCCCACGATGCGCAAAGATTTTCTGGTCGACCCGTACCAGATTCTCGAGGCGCGCGCAGCCGGTGCAGGCGGGGTGCTGCTGATCGCCCGCATGCTGACGGAATCGACTCTCGCCGCGCTACTGGACGCTGCGCTTGATCAAAAATTGTTCGTATTGCTCGAAACTTTCGATGAGCTCGACGTCGAAACCTCGGTGCGCCTGCTCGAAACGCGAGGCGTGCTTGGTCGCGGCGCCGGCCAAGTTCGACAGGGAGCGCAAGTCTTGCTGGGCGTCAATTGTCGTGACCTCGCCAGTTTGCAGGTGGTGCCGGGTCGCCTCGAGCAGATGGTGGACATGCTGCCGCGCGAGTTGCCCCGCGTCGCCGAGAGCGGACTCGTCGATGCAGACGATGCCGCGCGGCTTGCTGCAGTCGGCTATGACTTTGCCCTCGTCGGCAGTGCCCTGATGAGCGGCGCTCACCCACGCGAGCTCGCTGCACGCATGCTCGCCGCCGGACGCACCGCGCGGCGCAATGTACGAACGGGGTCGGGCTGATGTTCGTCAAGATCTGTGGCTTGACCGACCAAGAGAGCGTGGCCGCTGCACTCGATGCCGGCGCCGATGCGATCGGTTTCGTGTTTGCGCCTTCGGTACGGCAGATCTCGCCCACCGAAGCCGCTCGACTCGCGGCGCCGGCCCGCGGCCGCGCGCTGTGCGTGGCCGTCACTCGTCACCCCGTGAACGCCGAGCTCGAAGAAATCTTCGAGATCTTCTCTCCGGACTGGCTGCAGACCGATCACGCCGATATCTCATCGTTGTCGGCTCATGCTCTCGAGCCTCTGCGTCGCAGCCGATTGCTGCCGGTGTACCGCGAGAGCGAGGTCTTGGCTGCGGAACTGCCGGCCCGCCTGCTCTTCGAGGGTACGGTCAGCGGCGCTGGCCGTACCGCGGACTGGGCGCTGGCAAGAGCGGCGGCAGAACGTACGCAAGTCCTGTTGGCCGGGGGACTCAATCCCGACAATGTCGCCGAGGCCATCCGTCACGTACGGCCTTGGGGCGTCGATGTGTCGAGCGGGGTCGAGTCGGCACCCGGAAAGAAATCAGTTCAAAGAATTCACCAGTTCGTGAGTGCAGCCAAGGCGGCGATGCATGCCGCTGCGGCCACCTGAGGAGTCAGTGTCATGAATGCCCATGTTCGATTCAGTGCCGACGAGCAGCGCGAGATGCTCGATGCCGAACTCGCCGGTCGTTTTCCGGATGCCCGGGGCCGTTTCGGTCCGTACGGCGGACGCTACGTTCCTGAAACGCTGATTCCGGCGCTCGAGCGGCTCGAAGCCGGCATGCGTGAACACCTGCATCGCGAGGACTTTCAGCGCGAACTCGGTAGTCAGCTGCGCGACTGGGTCGGCCGGCCCACGGCGCTGTCGCACGCCCCGCGGCTCTCTGCGGCCTGGGGCGCCGACATCTGGTTCAAGCGCGAGGACCTCGCACATACCGGCGCCCACAAGATCAACAACGCCGTCGGTCAAGCTTTGCTTGCCCAGCGTTTGGGTGCGCGACGCATCGTCGCCGAGACCGGGGCGGGGCAGCACGGGGTCGCCACGGCCGCGGCCTGCGCACGCCTCGGTTTACCCTGCGTCGTTTACATGGGTGCCATCGACATGGAGCGGCAGGCGCCGAACGTCGGTCGCATGCGTTTGCTGGGCGCAGAGGTCGTACCGGTGACGGGTGGTGACCAGACGCTGCGCGCAGCTATCGACGAAGCCTTGCGCGACTGGGTCGCCGATCCGATGGGGACGTTCTATCTGCTCGGCTCCGCGGTGGGGCCGCATCCCTATCCTTATCTCGTACGCGAGTTGCAATCCATCATCGGTCGCGAGGCACGCGCCCAATTCATTGAGCACAGTGGTTCGCTGCCCGATGCCGTGTTTGCTTGCGTCGGCGGGGGTTCCAATTCGATCGGCATGTTCCATGCGTTCGTGCCCGACCGCTCGGTCGAAATCATCGGCATCGAGGCTGGCGGTCGCGGCGTTGCGCTCGGCGAAAACGCGGCGAGTCTTTCCTACGGGTGGCCGGGTGTACTGCAGGGTTGTTATTCGCTGCTACTGCAAGACGAAAACGGCCAGATTCACGAAACCGATTCGATCTCCGCGGGGCTCGATTACCCGGGCGTCGGGCCGGAGCACGCGCTTTTGATGGCGGCGGGTCGAGTTCGCTACGAGTCGGCGACCGATGGCGAAGCACTGGCTGCGCTCACCGAGTGCTCGCGGCTAGAAGGCATTTTGCCTGCGCTCGAAACGGCGCACGCCCTGCATGGTGCCAAGCGCTGGGCGGAAAAAAACCCGGGCAAGCGCGCCGTGATCTGCATGTCCGGTCGCGGCGACAAAGATATGCCGACCTTGCAGCGCACCTTGCTCGCCGGCAATTCGGGAGTGGCCTCGTGAACGTGAAACCCGCAGAAAAGTTGAGCATGGCTATTCGCGATGCGGCGGCTCGTGGTGAACCGGCGATCGTCGCCTTCATGACCGCCGGCTTTCCGAGCGCACCGAAGTTTCGCGAGCATCTGCTTGCCGTCGCCGCAGGGGCCGACGTGGTGGAGATCGGAGTGCCCTTCACCGATCCCATGGCCGACGGCATGACCATCCAGCGTTCGAGCCAGGGCGCGCTCAAACAGGGTGTCAGCCTGCGATGGATTCTGGCCGAGCTCGCGGCCATGCAGCGACCGTCCGCACCGCTCGTGCTGATGAGCTACCTCAATCCCTTGTTGCAGTACGGTTACGCCAAGCTTGCAACCGAAGCCGCTGCCGCAGGGGTGTGCGGGTTCATCGTTCCCGATCTGCCTTTCGACGAAGGCGCCGAACTGCGCACTGCGCTCGCGAAGACAGGTGTCGCACTCGTGCAGATGGTGACGCCCGTGACCACGCCCGAGCGACTGTCACTCGTGTGCAGCGCGAGCGAGGGCTTCGTGTATGCGGTGACGATGACCGGCACCACGGGAAAGAACGTCGCGGTCCCCGACACCGTGCTCGATTATCTGGATCGGGTCAGCAAGGCCTCTCCGGTGCCGGTGTGCGCAGGTTTCGGCATCCGCTCCCGCGAGCAAGTGGCCAAGCTGCGCGAACATGTCGCGGGTGTCGTCGTGGGTTCCGCGCTCGTCGAGGTGCTGGAGCGCGGCGATGATCCGACGGCCTGGCTACAGGGGCTGCGCCCCTCAGCGCCGCGCTCGCCACAGCACGACGGCTGAGACGAGCAGCAGCAGCCAGCCGCTGCCGAGCGGAGCGAGCTCGAGCCCGATCCACAGCAGGCCCACCGCGCCCAACCCCGTACCGACGAGTGTCGAATTGCGGCGACGCTCGCCGGCACGAATTTCTTGACGCAAGCGTTCGATGTCTTCGGGCTGCACACCGATGTGCAGTTTGCCGTCCTGCGCTTTTTGCACGGCGACCTTGAGTAGCGGCGGCAGCGCGTGTGCGACTTCAACGAGGGCGGGTAGATGGTCGCGGAACTGCTTGAGTTGCGTGCGCACGCTCAGCCGATCGCGCATCCACTCGCGCAGAATGGGTGCAGCCGTCTGCCAGATGTCGAGTTCGGGATAGAGGTCGCGCCCCAGGCCCTCGACGTTGAGCAGCGTTTTCTGCAACAAGATCAGTTGCGGCTGGATACGCATGTCGAAGCGCCGCGAGATGTCGAATAGCCGCAGCAGAATCGTTCCGAAGGAGATATCTTTGAGCGGCTTGTTGAAGATCGGCTCGAGCACGGTGCGGATCGCCGACTCCATTTCATCGACACGAGTCGAGGGCGGCACCCAGCCGGACTCGACGTGCAGTTCTGCGACGCGACGGTAATTGCGATCGAAGACTGCGAGGAAATTCTCGGCGAGATAGTGCATGTCGCGGATATCGAGCGTACCGACGATGCCGAAGTCGACAGCGGCATAGCGTGGACGCGCCGGATCGTCGACCAGTACGAAGATGTTTCCCGGATGCATGTCCGCATGAAAAAAATTGTGCCGGAACACCTGCGTGAAGAAAATCTTCACGCCGTTTTCGGCCAGCATCGGAATGTTGGCACCCAATGCGCGCAGGGTAGCCATGTCGCTGATGGTCACGCCGCGAATGCGCTCCATCACCATCACGTTGACCCGGCAGTAATCCCAATGAACGGCCGGCACGTGCAGCAGCGGTGAACCCTCGAAGTTGCGACGCAGTTGCGAGGCATTCGCCGCTTCGCGCATGAGGTCGAGCTCGTCGAGCACGGTTTTTTCGTACTCGTCGACGATCTCGTCGACCCGCAGGCGACGCGCTTCGTGGGAATTACGCTTGGCAAGCGCCGCCAGCGCATGCATGACTTCGAGATCGCGACCGATCACGTTCTTCATGCCGGGACGCAATACTTTGACGATGACCTCGGGCCCATCATGGAGCGTCGCAACGTGCACTTGCGCGATCGAGGCTGCCGCAAGGGGGCGTTCGTCGAATTTCGCAAATACCCTGTCCAACGGTTTGTCGTAGGCCTGCTCGATCAGCTGTCTGGCGAGCGCACCGTCGAAGGGCGGCACGCGATCCTGAAGTTTTGCGAGCTCTTCGGCGATGTCGGGCGGCAGCAGATCGCGACGGGTCGAGAGCGCCTGGCCGAGCTTGATGAAGATCGGTCCGAGCTCTTCGAGAGCGAGTCGCAGTCGCTCGCCGCGCGTCGCGGCCTTGCGCCGCTCGAACCAGGTCCATGGCGAGGCCATGAAGACGAAGCGCAGCGGTCTGTAGAGATGGGTTTCGACGACGAACTCGTCGAGACCGTGACGAACGAGCACGCGCTGAATCTGGATCAGCCGCGCCAACACCCGCAGCTTCATGCTCTGTCACCCTCGTTCGAGGGTTTTTCGAAGCGTGCCAGCAGGGCTTCGACGCGCGCTGCTGCGCGGTCGACGTCTTCGCGCAAGCGATCGACTTCGCCGAGAAACACCTCGGCCTCGGCGCGCGGCACGAGATCGCGGGTTTCGTGGGCAAAGTATTCCGCCGCGTTTTGCACGGCCGTGCTTGCGCCGCGCCGACCGAAAGTCAGCGCGGCTTTGGCCAGGCCCGCGAGTCGATGTGCGGGGCTGTCGCCGATCAATTTGGCGAGCTCTTCTTCGAGGTCTGGGCGCAGCAACAATACGAGCTCGCGATATTGCTGCAGCAGTGCCACGTCACCACGCGCCTGTACCGCACCCGACTTGAGCAAGCGCGCGGGCTCGGGACCGGCCATGGCGAGCAGGTTGACCGGCGTACCTTCGATCTCGGCGTGAAACTCGCCTTCGGCCTGCCGCGAGATCCGCAGCGAATCACCGAGTGATTCGCAGCCGATCGCAAGATCGAGGTCGCGTATCACGAGCTTCAGTCGCCGCCCTTTCAGGGTCGCGCAGGATTCACGCGCCCGTGGCGAGCTGCCCAGATTGCGATTGAGCAGGTTTTCGATGATTTCAGTCAGCACGGTTCAATACTTGTAGCCGCGATGCAGGGCGACGATGCCACCCGCAAGATTGTGATATCGACAATCTTCGAAGCCGGCATCGCGCAACATGCCGAGCAGCGTCTCTTGATCGGGATGCTTGCGGATCGACTCGGCGAGATAGCGATAGCTGTCGGCATCGTCGGCGACGACTTGGCCCAGTACGGGTAATACTTTGAAGGAGTAGAGATCGTAGAGTGGCTTGAGGCCGGGCGCCGTCGGCTGTGAAAACTCGAGTACCAGCAGCTGCCCGCCCGGTTTCAGCGCGCGATACATCGAGCGCAGCGCTGCGGGTTTGTCGGTGACGTTGCGTAGTCCGAAACCGATGGTGATGCAGTCGAAACTGTTGGCGGCGAAGGGCAGACACTCTGCGTTGGCCTGCACGTATTCGATGCCGTCGACGAGGCCGACGTCGATCGTGCGGTCGCGCCCATGGGCCAGCATGGCGCCATTGATGTCCGAGAGCACCACGAGCCCGCGCTCACCGACCTGTTTTTTGAGTCCACGTGCGAGATCACCCGTGCCGCCGGCGACGTCGAGCGCCCGTTGACCCGGTCGCAGGTGGGTCTGCGAGAGCGTGAACTCCTTCCAGATCCGATGCAGGCCAGCCGACATCAGATCGTTCATCAGGTCGTATTTGGGGGCCACCGAGTCGAAAACGCCGCGAACGCGCTTCGCCTTGTCGCTCCAGGCGACTTCTTCGAAACCGAAGTGGGTGGTTTTGCTGTCGTTTTCGACGGCCATGCAACGAACTCCGCAGGGCCCGCCATTGTAGCCGCGTGAGCGTCCGATCATGCGCCCTGTCGTGATCGTTCGCCGCGGGGCTATGGATTTTCGCCGGCGATGGGCGTACAACAAGGTCGCGCGTACCGGTCCGCTCGCGGATCGGCCGAACGGGGGTTTGAAAAAAGCAAAAAGGGACTATAGGCCGAGCATGTGCTCGGCCTTTTTTTTGCCTTGAATTATGCGGCGGGTGGCTCAGCCTTTGCTGGCGGCGGCAACCCGTTCGAGATAGCGCTGCCACAGCGCGCCGTGGTCGCGACCGAGCTCACGGAGGTATTTCCAGCTGTAAAGACCGCTGTCGTGACCATCGTCGAACAGCAGTCTGACGGCGTATTGGCCGACCGGCTCGAGATCGCGTATCCCCACCGCTTGTTTGCCGACCACCAGCGTTTCTTGTCCCGGGCCGTGGCCTTTGACCTCGGCCGAGGGCGAGTGGACCCGCAGGAACTCGAACGGCAGGGCATAACGCTCGGCGTCGCCAAAAGCGACCTCGAGCACCCGCGACTGACGGCGCAGGCGAATTTCGGTGGGGGCGTCCATCTCGTTCATGCGTGTTCCATGGGGTGGAGAAGGCAGCATCGTACCCGTCGTCCATGTCCTGTTCACGGTGACATTTGCATGAGGCGGTTGGATACTCGGGGGACGGGCGGTTGACTGACTAGAACGGGGGTTCAATGGCGGCGACGGATTCCTCGCATCCAGACTATTTTCACAAGGTCGTGGATTGCCAGTGGGCGTGTCCTGCCCACACCGATGTACCGGAGTACATCCGGCTGATTGCCCAAGGACGGTTCACCGATGCCTACATGGTGAATCGGCGTTCCAACGTATTCCCCGGGGTGCTGGGTCGGGTCTGCGACCGTCCCTGCGAACCCGCCTGTCGTCGCGGCCGCGTCGAACAGAAACCGGTCGCCATCTGTCGTCTGAAGCGCGTGGCTGCCGATCACAAGGACGAATTCCGCGATCTTCTGCCGCCGATCCCCACTCAAAAAAATGGCAAACGCATCGCTTGCATCGGCGCTGGTTGTGCTTCGCTCACGGTAGCCAACGATCTGATGCCGCTCGGCTACGAAGTCACCATCTTCGAGCAATTCGCGACGGCTGGCGGCTTGATGCGCACCAACATCCCCTCGTTTCGCTTGCCGGCCGACGTGCTCGACGAGGAAATCGG
This sequence comes from Gammaproteobacteria bacterium, assembly GCA_010031985.1. Lineage (GTDB taxonomy): Bacteria > Pseudomonadota > Gammaproteobacteria > Steroidobacterales > Steroidobacteraceae > UBA964. The sequence goes on along the minus strand of RGYP01000016.1, from coordinate 6,583 downwards.
TGCGATCGTCGACATGGGGGTCGACCTGCGTCTCGGTCATCGCATCGAGTCGATGCGCAAGCTGCTCGATGAGGGCGGTTTCGATGCGATATTCGTCGGCTCCGGTGCGCCCAAAGGCAAAGAGCTTTCGCTACCGGGTCGTCAGGAGGGCGCCGCCAACATCCACATCGGTATTTCCTGGCTCGAGTCGATCGCCTTCGATCACGTGAAGTCGGTCGGCCAGAACGTGCTCATCATCGGTGTCGGCAATACCGCCATGGATTGCTGCCGCAGTTCGCTGCGCCTAGGCGCCAAGAGCGTGAAAGTGATGGCACGCAAGCCACGTCAGTTCTTCAAAGCCTCGGAGTGGGAACTCGAGGATGCCGAAGCGGAAAGCGTCGAGATCATCATCAACCGCTCGCCCAAGAGTTTCGTGATCGAGGGCGGTCGTCTCAAGGGCATGATCTTCGAGGTGATGGAATACGACATCGACGCGCGCGGGCGTATCACGGCCGAGCGTATTGCCGGCGAGGAGTTCCATGCCGCCGATGACGTGATCCTCGCCATCGGCCAGGAAAACGCGTTCCCGTGGATCGAGCGCGATTTAGGCATCGAGTTCGACAAGTGGGACGTACCCAAGGTCGACGCCACCACCTTCGAAAGCACCCGCGCTGGTGTTTTCTTTGGAGGTGATGCGGCATTCGGGCCCAAGAACATCATCTGGTCGGTCGAGCACGGTCATCAGGCGGCCATCTCCATCCATCGGCACTGTCAGGGCAAGTCGGTCGCCGACCGCATGGCTCCGGGCGTCAACTTGCAGAGTCGCAAGATGGGCATGCACGAGTGGTCGTACGCCAACGATTACAGCGCCGCCGAGCGGCGCCTGGTGCCACATGTTTCGCTCAAAGAGCGGTTCAAGAAAATCAACATCGAGGTCGAGCTGGGCTTCACCGCCGAGCAGGCCGCCGAAGAAGTGCAGCGTTGCCTCAACTGCGACGTGCAGACGATTTTCGAAGCCAAGCTGTGCATCGAGTGTGATGCCTGTATCGACATCTGTCCGGTTGACTGCCTCACCATGACGCCGGATGGCAGCGAGGACGATTTGCGTACCCGCTTGAAGGCACCGGCAAAGAACGTCACGCAGGCGCTGTACGTGAGCACGCCGCTGAAGTTCACCGGACGCGTGATGGTCAAGGACGAGGACGTCTGCGTGCACTGCGGCCTGTGTGCCGAACGCTGTCCGACGGCCGCCTGGGACATGCAGAAGTCCTGGGTGAAATGGCCGCATGCCGTCGATCAGCCCGCCACTGCCACTCTTTAAGCTCGCGAACGGAGACCTTGCCGATGTCCGCTGCGCCCTCCCGCGTCAATGATTTCGTCATCAAGATCGCCACCGTCAATGGCACGGGCTCGGCGAGCGCCAACACGCTGCTCATGAAGTCGATCTTCCGCAGCGGTATCCCGGTGATGGGCAAGAACTACTTCCCATCGAACATCCAGGGGCTGCCGACGTGGTACGAGATCCGCATTTCGAAAGATGGCTACGTCGCGCGCTCGGGCAAAGTCGACATCATGGTCGCCATGAACGCGGAGACCTACGCCCGCGACGTGCGCGACGTTGCGCCGGGCGGATATCTGATCTACGACTCGACTTGGCCGCGACCGGCGCTATTGAAGCGCGACGACGTCACCGTGCTCGGTGTGCCACTCGCGCGTCTGTGCAACGAAAACTTCAAAGGAGTGCGGACGCGCATTCTGATGAAGAACATCTGCTATGCGGGCGTGCTTGCAGCCCTGCTCGATCTGGACGTGGCGCGCATCCGCGAACTGCTGGCAGAGACCTATGCGAAGAAACCGGCATTGGTCGAGTCGAACATGCAGGCGATCCAGTTGGGTTATGACTACGCCAAGGCGAATTTCAGCTGTCCGCTGCCGCTGTGTGTCGAAAAAATGGACAAGACCAGCGGTCATATCATGATCGATGGCAACACCGCAGCCGCACTCGGCTGCGTCTATGCCGGTGCAACCGTCGCCGCGTGGTATCCGATCACGCCGTCCACTTCGTTGATGGACGCCTTCAAAAATTTTGCCGACAAAACGCGGATCGATCCCGAGACCGGCCGCGCCAACTTTGCGTTCATCCAGGCCGAAGACGAACTGGCTGCCATCGGCATGGTGCTCGGTGCAAATTGGAATGGTGCGCGCTCGTTCACCGCCACCTCGGGCCCGGGCGTGTCCTTGATGAGCGAGTTTTTGGGACTGGCCTATTACGCAGAAGTACCGGCGGTGCTGTTCGACGTGCAGCGCGTCGGGCCGTCCACGGGCATGCCGACGCGGACGCAGCAGTGCGATCTGATCTCGGCTGCCTACGCCTCGCACGGTGACACCAAACACGTTTGCCTCTATCCAGCGAATCCGGAAGAGTGTTTCTACATGGCGGTGCAGGCCTTCGATCTGGCCGAACGGCTGCAAACGCCCGTGCTCGTGATGCTCGACCTCGACATCGGCATGAACGATTGGATGTGTCGCGATCTGGTGTGGGACGACAACTATCGACCGGATCGAGGCAAGGTGCTCGGCAAGGCCGAGCTCGAAAAGATCGAGAAGTTCTACCGCTATCTCGACAAGGATGAAGACGGAATTCCCTATCGTACTTTCCCCGGCGTACATCCGAAGGGCGCGTATTTCACCCGCGGATCCGGCCATACCCAGTTCGGGACCTACACCGAAGATTCGGCGGAGTACCAGCTGGTGCTCGATCGTCTGCTGCGTAAATTCGCCACGGCCAAGCGCCACGTGCCGCGCCCCGTGATCGAAGGAGATGGCAAGGCCAAGGCGGCGATCGTGTCGATCGGCAGCTGCGATGGCGCGGTGCGCGAGGCCCTCGATGTGATCGCCTCGCGAGGCGTGCATCTCGATTACATGCGAGTACGCGGTTTCCCGTTCAGCGAAGAGGTCGAAAAGTTCCTCGCCGATCACGAGATCATCTACGTGGTCGAGCAAAATCGCGATGCCCAACTCAAGTCGCTGTTGACGCTCGAGACGCGGGTCGACAAAGCGAAGCTGCGCTCGTTGCTGCATTACAGCGGCTTGCCCGTGTCATCAAAATTCATCGTCGACGGCGTGCTCGGTGACCTGCTCGAAGGTCGTCGTGCCGTCTCCGGAGTGGTGTCATGACGTTCATCCCCAAACCGAAGATCGCCCATCCTTCGCTGCCGCGGAACGAGCTCGGCCTGACTCGTCGCGAATACGAGGGCGCGTTGTCGACGCTGTGTGCGGGATGCGGCCACGACTCGATCACCGCCGCCATCATCGAGGCGTGCTGGGGCATCTCGATGCGCCCGGAAAATCTGGTCAAGCTTTCGGGCATCGGCTGCTCCTCGAAGACCACGGCCTACTTCGTCAGCGGCGGTCACGGCTTCAACTCCGTTCACGGTCGTATGCCCTCGATCGCGATGGGCGCCAATGCGGCCAACCGCGACCTCTACTACATCGGCATTTCCGGCGACGGCGACTCGTTGTCGATCGGTCTCGGGCAGTTTTGTCACGCGATCCGTCGTAACGTGAACATGCTGTACATCATCGAAAACAACGGCGTGTACGGACTTACCAAGGGACAATTCTCGGCGTCGGCCGACATCGGTACCAAAGCCAAGAAAGGTGAGGTCAACCAACAGCCGCCGATCGACCCGGTGTTGCTCGCCATGAACCTCGGCGCGGGCTTCGTGGCGCGCAGTTTCTCGGGCGACAAGGCGCAACTCGTGCCGCTCATCCAGGCGGGGCTCAAATATCCCGGTTTTGCCCTGATCGACGTGCTCTCACCCTGCGTGACGTTCAATGATCACGACGGCTCGACCAAGAGCTACGCCTTCACCCGCGAGCATTACGAGCCGGTCGTCGAGGCGGACTTCGTACCCTTCAAAAAAGAGATTGCGACCGACTATGCTGCGGGCGAAGCCGTGCCCGTGATGCTGCACGACGGCAGCCGCGTGGTGCTGCGCAAGCTTGCCGAAGACTACGATCCGACCGACGAACTGCATGCGCACGACTACGTGCAGCAACATATCGCCAAGGGTGAATACCTCACGGGCTTGCTGCATTGCCGGCCGACGCAAGACACCGAATTCCACGCCCTCAACCGGACGCCCGAGCTGCCGTTGAACCAGTTGCCGTTCGAACGTCTCAATCCGGGCTCCAAGCAGCTCGGCAAGTTGATGGCGCGTTACCGCTGACTGGCCTAAACTTGCGCCCCCGGCGAATGGATCGCCGTTTTCAGCGGAGTCGAAGAGATGGGCAAGGGTGACAGCAGAAGTCGTCGCGGCAAGATTTATCAGGGTTCTTTCGGCAAGACCCGTCCCAAGGATCCGGCCCGCGCCAAAAAGCGCGCTGCCAAGCGCAGCACCAAGAAATAAGAACGGCCGAGGCCGTGACGGCTACGGCCGCTTGTCGGCGAACGACATGCGGTCGAGGACGCCGAGCAGCAGCGCCGAGACCACGAAGGTCAGGTGCAGAACGACATACCAAAGAATTTTGTCGTTCGGAATGGTCTTTACGTCCATGAAGACCTTCAGCAGGTGAATGGACGAAATGGCAACGATCGACGCGGCCACCTTGAGTTTCAGGGTGCCCGCGTCGAGCTTGCCGAGCCAACCGAGCTTCTCGGATTCGCCGGCGATGTCGATCCGTGAGACGAAGTTTTCGTAGCCCGAGAACATCACCATCACGATCAGGCTGCCGACGAGCACGATGTCGATCAGCGTCAGCACGATCAGCACCAACTGATCTTCGGCCAGGGTGCCGATGGTTATCACGACGTGAAACGCTTCCTGGAAAAACTTAATGCCCAGCGCGATCAGTGCGAGTGCAAGACCGAGGTAAAGCGGGGCCAGCAACCAGCGGCAGGCAAACAAAAGTCTTTCGATGGCTTTTTCGATCATGATGAGTAACCGATCAAGAGCGCTTGGTCGACCAAGGGAGCATGCGCTGCAGGGTGTTGTCGCGCAGCAAATAGTGGTGCGCAAGCCCGGCGAGCGTGTGCAGTGCGATCAGGTAGTAGCCTGCTGTGCCGACGGTCTCGTGGATTTCTTCGATCAGTTCAGCAAGCTCCTCGTTCGGTGCAACGAGTGGCGGCAAAGTCAGACCGTAAAAGGGGATAGTTTCTCCCTTGGCGCTGAGCATCAACCAGCCGCCGATGGGCATGCCGATCATGAGTGCATAGAGCAGGCCGTGACCGAGACGCGACAGCGATTGCTGCCACTTGGGCGGAGCGGGCGTGATCGGTGGCGCGGCGTAGCGCAGGCGCAGCACGAGTCTTGCTAACACTAGCGCGAACACCGTGAGTCCGAGCATAAAATGCCAGTTTTCGAAGAGTTCGTAAGTCGGGCTGCCGTCTGGAAAAAGCTCGTGAAGTTCGATGGCTGCATAAACGCCAACCAGCACGACGAGCATCAACCAGTGCAGAAAAATGGAAGCGGAGTGATAACGGGGGTTGTTCATGTCCGCTAGTTTAACGCGAGTCCGAAAATCTTCAGCGGCTCCGGCTTGTCGCCCAAGGGTTTTTCTTCGAGGAACGTGAGTCCGAGCTTGCCGAGGACCGTTATCGACCGCACGTTGTGCGGTGAGGTGATCCCGAGGATCGTCTTCAGACCCAAGGACTCCCGCCCATGTGCCATAGCTGCCCGCGCCGCTTCGGTGACATACCCCTGATTCCAATACTCCGGAAGTAGCGCGAAACCGATGTCGGGCTCGGGCAGAGTGTCGCGCTTTACGAGTCCGCACATGCCGATCGGAGAATCGGACCCCTTCAGGCCGACGCGTAGTAGTCCATGTCCATGAGCGCGGTAGCTGGTCATGGGGCCATCACGCAGGTAGCGCTCGGCATCTGCGAGGGTCCGCACGCCGCGATCACCAATGAATTCGATGAACGAGGGCTCGTTGAGCAGACGTAGCACGAATGTCGCGTCGGCCAGGCAAAATTCACGCAGCTCCAGCCTGTGAGTCTCCAGCCGCAGTGGTGCGCTCAATCGCGGATGAGGGTCGTTGGTTTGGTTCATGTTCAAGTACCTAGGGCTTGATAGTAGTCCACGCAGCGCCCGATGAGTAAAGCGCCCCGCAACCCGCACGACCAGTCTATGATCGCGGGCGTCATGGATGACAAATCAAGCAAAGCGCCACGGGCCAAGGGGCGCCGCAAGTCAGAGCCCGCGGCCTCATTACGTCACCTCGTCGTCGTACTCGGCGATCAACTCGACCGCGACTCGGCGGCATTCGACGGCTTTGATGCCGAAAAAGATCTGGTCTGGATGTGCGAGGCATTCGAGGAGTCGACGCTGGTTGCGGTCAGTCGCCCGCGCATCGCAATCTTTCTCGCGGCCATGCGGCATTTTCGTGCAGAGCTCGAAAGTGCTGGGCTGCGCGTGATGTATCACGATCTCGGCGACGCTTGCCGCTCGATCGCCGAAACGCTGTCGGTTGATTGCAAAGTATTGGCGCCCGAAAAGATCATCGTCGTCGAGCCCGGCGAGTGGCGCTTGCGACAGGAGCTGCGAGTTAAGTTCGGTGATCGTCTCGATGAGCGACAGGATCGCCACTTTATTTGTTCACA